>JAXDOO010000043.1:0-15250 GCA_034668865.1 Alphaproteobacteria bacterium | reverse complement strand
CGGAGAGGCGGGCATCCTCATCGGGGGTGAAGCTGCGATATCTATATCCCGCTTTCTTGACGCGGGAGATCATCACGGTAGTCTCGATGCCCCTAATCGACGGCTCGACGATATACACCTGGGTCTGGCGATCGAGATTTAGATCAAATTCTAAGTACCGCTCTTCGATATGAGCGGCCAGCCTGCTCGCGAGCACTTGCGCGTCCTCATAAGCGAAGTAGCCCAAAGTGTCAAAAATGCCGGCAGTGGTGGCGAGCACCTTGTCGCCCGTTACCGCCTTGCTACGTACCAGGAACGCTCGCTTCTTTTTTCCAATGGCATACCCCACCTCGTAAACGACGTTGAGGTTGAGAAACGTCACATCGGCGACAACGAACGCGGACTCTTCGATATTCTCCAGTATCGGTGAGATAAGCGGCTCCCCGGGGACATCATTGAAGGGCCAGGGATGATAGTCGTAGGGCTGGAGCAGGGCATTGACGCGCCGAACCGCGTCCAAAACCGTCTCCGCGTGCGCTTCGTCGCGCGAAGCGTAGGCGACGAACACCTTCTTCTTTGACCGGGACATATCGCACCCAAGGCGGCCTCCGGCCCAGGAGAACCCAGCCGAGCAAACGGTCGCGCACTGCACTATATGCTATTTTCGCGTGTCCTGCATCGACGTCGGACTAGGCCGCGAGATTGGTTCACCTTCTCACGTCGAGGAATGTAGCGTCACACCGGATTCCGCTACGAAGCGCTCTCGCTCGCCCGACAAGCTATGCGAAACACTCGCCATCTCTCGACCGCTAAACGGTTGATCCAGTTTCGTTTCCGATTCCGTACGGAACCACGGCAGTCCAGAGCTTTGGAGAAGCCGGGCCGCACAGAGAACAAAATGCATCTGACCGCCCGGAAGCCAGTCAAGAGGTTTGGGCACGGAAAACCTTTGTTTCTGGGCTTTTCAGGATCCCCACCCGTCGGCTTGGGAATGTTGCGTTCAGAGGAATTGGCGGAGGGAGAGGTGCTGGGATCCAACATTCTCTGACCGCCTTGTAGCGCAAGTCTGCGCAGCAAGGTCGTTGCGAACCCTTCCGTCGGTTCTCGGCCCATGTCCAGAGTTGGTGCTAAAATGGACATGGCCTCGGAAGCCGCCGGTCCGCTTTGCGCAGCCAAGGCGGAGAAGCGGACATTCACCTCAGATCAGGGGGTCGTCCGAGTTTGACCACATTGCGGACCTTATCGTGACCTGCCTTGAAGCTCCGTATCTATGACGCTCTTGCCGCTTACGGGGCAGGCCCCCCCTCCGTTGATAGGACATTGAATGCGAGAATCGGACGCGATAGGCCCTTCAGAGTCAGTTCGCCAAGGGATTCGACAGTGCCCATCCCTTCGAGCTGCATCGCAATTCGCTGGCTTACCACGATCTGACCATCCATTGCCTCGTTGCAGAGTCGCGCTGCCAAGTTCGTCACGGTCCCGATTGCGCTGTATTCGAGCCTCCCCTCGAACCCGATCGGCCCAATAGTGGCATAGCCCTGTGTGATGCCGACGCCGAAGCCGATATTGTGTCCGCGCTTGCGCCAAGCTGTCGCAAAACCTGCTACGGCGTCGCGCATTTCAAGCGCCATTCCAACCGCCCTTTGAACGGGATTTTCACACGGCAACGGATCATTAAAAATGATAAGAACGCCGTCCCCCATGAAGTGCGCGAGCGTGCCGCCATAACGGAAAACTATCGGTACAACCGTGCTATGGTAATCATGGAGAAGGGCCGTGACATCCTCTGGCTCACCGATCTCTGCAAAGGAGGTGAAACCGCGAAGATCGCACATTGCGGCGACGATTTCCCGGCGATGGCTCTTCAGGGCATCGGTATCGCCTGCGGCGATTAGGTCTGCCACTTGGGGGGGAAGGAACCGTCTCAGGTTCTGGGTCCGCTCGATTTCCGCCAGCTGCGTATGCACCCGTTCCTCAAGCGTGCGGTTCCAATTCGCCAGTTCGGCGGTCTGTGCACGCACCTGATCATGCAGTGCCTTGATGCGTAGCATCGATCGGACCCGCGCAAGGAGCGCCGCTTGATCGACCGGTTTGGTCAGATATTCATCGGCGCCGGCGTCGAGCCCGGCGACGATATCTTTCGAATCCGCTTTGGCGGTCACCAACACGATGGGAATGAATGGCAAATTTGGGTTGGCCTTTAGTATGCGGCATGCCTCGATACCGTCGAGCTTCGGCATCATCACATCTAACAAGATGAGGTCCGGATCGTGGTCCGCGACCGCCGCGATCGCCTCTTCGCCGTCAGCAGCCTGCAGGATCTCATAGCCTTGCGTCCGGAGTCGCGCCTCGAGAATGTCCCGATTTGTTTCGTTGTCGTCGACGACGAGGAGACGCGGCGGATCGTGCATGGCTCACATACTAAGCTAGGGCAGGAACTCCCGGATCTTCGCAAGGAGCTGCCGAGGACTATAAGGCTTGGTAAAGTAGGCGTCACAACCCGCTGCGCGGGCCTTCTCTTCGTCCCCGCTGAGCGCGTACGAGGTGACAACGATGATTGGGATGGCGCTGAATTCCGGATCGGCCTTGATGCGCCGCGTGGCCTCGTAGCCGTCCATGATGGGCAACTGAATGTCCATTAGGATGAGGTCCGGGCGCCGTTTTACCGCTAGCAGCGCTTCCTCCCCGTTCTCGGCCTCGATTGTCTCGAAGCCAGCGCTGGCCAAGAGATCGCGAAGGATACGTCGGTTATCCTCCTGATCTTCGACTACCAGAATGCACCTGCTCATGGGTGCACCGCCTGCTTGTCAACAATGATCGGCAGCGCGAATGCGAAGGTGGATCCGCGACTCGGTTCGGATTCTACCCATATTCTTCCGCCATGCATTTCGATGATCCGTTTGGAGATGGATAGACCAAGACCGGTGCCACCCTTTTTGCGGGTTGATGAGCTGTCGGCTTGCTGGAACTCGCCAAAGATCTTCTGCTGATCCTCCAGTGAAACGCCTGGGCCGGTGTCTCTGACCGCAACTTCGAATGAGCCGTTCAGGGAAGAGGCCCGGATTGCGACCTCGCCAGCATCGGTGAACTTAATGGCGTTTCCCACCAAATTGAGCAGGACCTGTGTGAGCCGCCGCTCGTCGCCCCGCCCGATCGGTAGGCCCGGCGCCAAATCTACCTTCAAGGCGAGTTGTTTCTCGCTCGCGAGAGGTTCCACTGCCGTGAAGACGTTGTGGACGATTTCCGAGAGCGAGTAGTCGGCGACAGACAGAGTGAGCTGCCCAGCTTCAATCTTCGATAGGTCGAGCACGTCGTTGATGAGCCCAAGCAAGTGGCGCCCGTTCGCCTGGACTCGCTCCAGCACGCTGCGCATCCTTTCAGCGGGTTCGCCGTAGATGCCGTCCAGAATGAGCTCCGTGTAGCCGAGAATCGCATTCAGCGGAGTGCGCAGCTCGTGGCTCATGTTAGCGAGGAACTGAGACTTGTGTTTGCTTGCAATCTCGAGCTGACGGCCCTTCTCCTCGATTTCGCTGAACAGGCGCGCATTCTGAATGGCCACTACCGACTGGGCCCCAAAGGTCTGCAGCAGATCGACCGTTGCACCCGGAAACACACCCGGGTTGGTCCGCCGCACGACCAACCCTCCAATCACGTCGTTCGGCCCGAGTAGCGGAACAATAAGCACAGCCCGAAATCCCGCCTCGAGGATAACGTCTTGGAGTGGATGCGCTGGCTCGTCGCTTAAATCGGCAATCTGCACGGGCGCCCGTTCGGCCGCGGCCTTGCCGATCGGGGTCTCACCGATCCGGATCGACTGATTCTCTACCTTCGTGATCAGATCCGCGCTCATTCCGAATGTGGCGCGCAGGCGGAAAATTTGCTTGGTTTTGCTGTAGACGTAAATTGCTCCGGCATCCGTACCGGAAAGCTGAACTGCCTTGCTGACAATTGTCGAGAGCACGGTTTCCAGGTCGAGGGTTGAGTTGACCGCTTGGCTGACTTCGCCAAGTGTGCGCAATTCCTGCACCGAGTGTGCCAATTCACGCGTGCGCGCCTGAACCTCCTCATATAAGTGGCCTAACTGCTCCGATGTCCGATTCAGATTCGAAGCAAGCGTGCCCAACTCGTCGCGATTCGGCACTGAAACGACTCTAGAAAAGTCCCCAGCTGCAATCCCGCGAAGCCGCGTTTCGATTTCCTTGACCGGTCCGACCAGCGACCAGGAAATGACATAGCCGAGACCAAGCGCCAAAAGGATGCTGCCAAACGAGAAGCCGATGACGATCGTCTGTGAGACGCGGTAGGCGTGTTCCGTTGCTTCGATCGCGGCGACCATGTCAGCTTCCGCAATGTTCACGAGCTGATTGGTCAGGCGTTGAAGGCGGTCTGCCTGGGGAACGCTCTCCGCCGTCTGCACGTCCCGCGCTTCTGCCATCCGCCCAGTGCGGACAAGATCGGCGACCCGCGTCACGGAACCAATTAACTTGTCGTATTCCTCGCGAACTTGGCCGATCAGCTCCGCTTCGTCCTTGGCGACGAACTCCAATCGGTCAAGGTCATATCCGAACTGGTTGAGCTGGCGCAGCGCAGAATCCAGCATGGGGTCGTCGGGAAACAAAAGAGCGGTCGAGATACCGTAGAGTTGGCTCGTGGTATCATGTTGCACCTGACGATAGGCTGCGATCTCACGCTGGAGCCTGATTAGCTGCTGCGTCTGGTCGTTGACGCCGCTCAGCGCCCGGATCGCGACGGCTCCGACAATGATCAGCAGAACCGCGATCGCCAGGAACGCGATCAGCAGTTTGGTTTGGACGCGCCCGGGTGCCCGCGCAACCAGGTTGACGAGGACGTCCTTGATGCTATTCGGCCTCGCCCACGAGGCTAAGAAGGTCACTTCGGAACTCCTCAAGATCGAAGCGATACCCGATATACTGCACGCGGAGGACCCCGTGGGGATCAATAATCGACGTCAACAGGGTGTGGTCAACACCACCGCTGACGGCCTTCGCAGCAAACACGCCGTAGGCGCGGGCAACTTCCTGCAAGGCGCTTGCATCGCCGGTCAGAAATGCCCAACCCCGTGGATCGGCGCCAAAGATGGCCGCGTATTCCTTTAGAACTTCGGGCGTGTCGTGATCCGGATCGATAGTAATGGAAACGAACGCAACCGTTTCTCCGAAAGCGGCACCGAGTTCCTCCTGGACTTGCGCCATGTTGGCCGTGAGCATGGGGCAGATGTCTGGGCATGACGTGAAGATGAACGCTACCGCAACGACCTTGCCGCGGTAATCGGCCAGCGCCACCCTTTCACCATCCTGCGAGGTGAGCGTGAATTCCGGCGCCGGCCCGATCGCCGGCAGCCGCTCCGCTCCCCCAACCTTGGCGTGGTGGGAAGCATCGTGCGCCGACCCAATTGTTGGCCAAGCCGCGATGGCTAGCGATAGGAGGAGCACCGGCCGCGGGATCACGTCTTCAGCTCCCGCTTGAGTTTATCCAGAAACCGCCAATCGGCGCCCTCATCAATAATTTTCTGGGGGCTCGACTTAATCATGCCGGCCTCGTGCATCCGGTTGGCGTAAAATCGGATGGAGTCTTCAGGATCGAAATCTCGCCACCTATCGTATCGCACTTCTCGAAGCGTTTGGACCGCATAGTCGTAGCGATCTGAAAAACCGTGCTCCACAAGATACCCTGCCGCAATTTCAGGTGACGAAGCGCAGAGTTCAGCAGCCTTAATAATAGCCCGCAATACACGCTTGGTGGCAAAGGGGTAGAGGCTCACGTAGTCCGCGGAGCCAGAAACCATGCAGCAAAAATACTGCGACCACGGTGGGTCGACAGTGCTGTTTAAGATCGTATGGCCTATTCTACGGGCTCGTAGTTCCTGTGGCTCTGGTGGAATCGCGAGAAACGCGTCGATTTCACCCTTGATGAACAGGCTCATTGCGGTCACACTCTCGTTCTCGATCCACTGAATATCGGTTTTAGGATCAAGGCCGATGTAGGATACCATGAGGGACACGAAGACGTGCGGCTCCGAAAACAGCCTGTCGATGCCGACGCGTTTTCCCTTCAAGTCCTTCACACTCTGCACGCGGTCATTTGCCGTCAGTTCAAGGCAACCGGAATGTAGGCCCGCCAACAATTTAATCGGGGCCCCATCTGCGATGGCAGAGACGTGGATTGGGACAAAACCAAAATCGAAGTCGATCTCGCCGCGTCCCATCACCGTCGATGCAGGCGTGACAAAGCGGACATCGTTGAATCCCTCAACGGCCAGCAACTCCCCGGCAACGTATTCAGCGGCCAGGCAGTCGGTGCGGGGAAATTTGGGCAGCCGAACTGTAGTTGTCTCGGGGCGCGGCTCGGGCGCCGCAAACGACCGATCGCGCCCGAAAAGGGGCGCAGCACCAGCGGCCGATAGGCCACTGAGAAAGCAGCGTCGAGTCTGCACATTTGTCATCGATGGCCTCCTGTCTTTTTCGCGATCGAGCCGGTCGGGCGAGCTACTTGCTCGACCCTTCAGCTCCCGATTCAGCTCGAAGCGCCAGTCGGCCCATAGGAATCGCAAGTGGTGCCTTCGATAGAACTGCGTGCTCAGCTCCGGTCACAGCGCTTACTGAGTCCCGAATACCCTCGGCGTCCCATCCTTACTGATGACCTGAACCTCATATGGGCCAGCATATTCGCCTTCCATCCCAGGCACGCCGAGTGGCATTCCAGGAAGTGTTATCCCAACAACATCATCAGGGCGTTCGGACAACAGCTTTTCCACTAGATCCATCGAAACGTGTCGTTCGATGACGTAGCCGTCGAGGAAGATGGTGTGGCAGCCTTGGAGGTATCCTGGAATCTCTGCCTTCCGGCTGATCTCGCTCAGATTATCGACAAGCTTTACCTCAAGATTGATGCCGTGCTCTTTCAGATAGGCGGCATGGCCTTCGCAACATGGGCAAGCCGGGTCTTTGTAGAGCGTTCCGTGCAGCGACTGCGCGATGGCAGGGCCGGACAACGTCGCTGCCGCCAAGAAGCTGGCCGAGAGGAGTGCGGGATACATAGTGACCTCCCTCCGTCAGGAGCCTTACGCCAATTCCCGCTTCACCTCCTGTAAAAACCGCCAATCAGTGAAGCGCGAAATGATCTCGCTTGGGGTCTTCTTAATCATTCCCAATTCGTGCAGCCGGAGTGTGAAGAACCGGACGGTATCTTCGGGATCATAATCTCGCCAAACGCCGTATTTGGCGTCGTTCAAGATCGTGCGGGCGCAATCGAGCGAAAAACCAACCTCGACCATCTTCTGCGCAGTTTTCTCCTTTTCGTTGTGGCAAATGTCAGTTGCCCTGAGGAGGGCTCGTAACGCGCGCTTGGTCGCCACCGGATTGTTCTTCACGAAGTCGGCGTTTGCGGTCGCCATGCAGCAGAAATATTCCGACCACGGAGCGTCGTTGGCCGTATTTACGACCACGTGACCTTCAGTTCGCTCACAAGGCTGCTGAGGATCAGGAGGGAAGCCGATAAACGCGTCAATCTCACCGGCGGTGAAAAGCTCGACTTGGCTGACTTCTGAGTTCGTCACCCAGGTAATCTCGGTGTTAGGATTCAGCCCGACGAACGAAGCCATCATGCTGACGAGCATGTGTTCAGTGGCACCGAGGGCGTTGATACCCACTTTTTTGCCCCGCAAATCTGGAATGCCTTTGACGCTGTCGTTGGCGCGCAGTTCATGGCAGCCCACCTGAATTCCCGCAAGCAGCGTCAACGGTAAGTCGGTATCCATCAAGGGCAGGTAGTCAAAGCCTGCCTCCATGCTCAAGTCCACGGCACCTTCCGCCACCATGCCGACCGAAACCATAGTTGCGGGCACATACTGAACGTCGGTAAACCCTTCCTCACGAAGCAAGTCCTCGGCCATGAAAAGCGGCCCAGTGCATGCGGCGGGGATAAAGGGGAGACGGATCGTCGTGGTTTCCGGCGGCGGCTCGGCCGCGATGGAGACGCCACCGCACAAACTAGCCGCACCCGAGGCGGACAGTCCTCCCAAGAAGCAACGCCGCGTCTGTATAATCTGCATGAATCCCTCCCCTATTATTCCAGCTCCGCAAGTGCCGTAGGTACCATCTATGTCTTCAGCTCGTTCCTCGATCTCGTTCAGAAATCGCCAATCGGTACCTCTGGCATTAATTTCCTGCGGGCTCGACTTGATCATGCCCATTTCATGCATTCGCAGCGCATAAAACCCGGATCGAAGCCCGCAGGATCGCCCTAGTCGCCGATGGATTTTTGCTCATGTAGAGTTGTTACGCGAGCTCCCGCTTGACCTCCTCTAGAAACCGCCAATCGGTGAATTCGGAGATGATCTCGTTCGGGGTCTTTCTGATCATGGCCAGCTGGTGCAGCAGAAGCGAAAAAAAACGGACGGTGTCTTCAGGGTCGTAGTCCCGCCAAAGGTCGTAGCGCGCATCGTTAAGGGTCATCAGCGCGCAGTCCTGCGAGAACCCAACATCGACCATCCGCTGCGCGGCCAGCTCCGGTTGTTTGTGGCAGATGTCCGTGGCCCGCATGATTGCGCGTAAGGCACGCTTGGTCGCCACTGGATTGTTGCGAACGAATTCGGTGTTGGCAATTGCCATGCAACAGAAGTAGTTCGACCAAGGCTTATCGTTGGCCATGTTGACGACGGGGTGTCCAGTGCTCCGCGCGCAAGATTGCTGGGGGTCGGGCGGGAAACCGATGAAAGCGTCGACCCTGCCGGCGTCGAACAGTTCGACCTGGCTGAGCGACGGGTTCGTGACCCACTCGATTTCCGTGACGGGATCAAGCCCCACATAGGCGGCCATGGCGCTTACCAGCAAATGGTCGGCCGAGATTCCGAGAGGAGTGCTTACGGCTACCCTTTTGCCCCGCAAATCCGAGACCACCTGGATGCTTTCATTGGCACGCAGTTCAAAACACCCCACGTGAACGCCGGAGAGCACGATCAAGGGCATGCCGGCGTCTATCAGCGGCAGGTAATCGACTGCGGCCAGCATGTCGAAATCCACCTTGTCCTCCGAAACCATGCTGGGCCCAGTCGACGGCACATAGCGGACCTCGGCAAATCCTTCTTCGTGGAGCAGTTCCTCGGCAAGATACAGGGGTGCCGTGCAGGCGCCGGGGACTGCGGCAAGACGAACGATTGGCGTCTCAGGCGGCGCCTCGGCGGCGAAGGAGACGCCACCGAACAAACTAGTCGCACCCGACGCCGACAATCCGCCCAGGAAGGAACGCCGGTTCTGTACGATCTGCATGGACCCCTCCTATGACCCGTGGTGAACCCGCGTTGATTCCCTCCGGCCTCTCACTAGCGGGGCGGCCACAAGCCGATTTATGGAGCAATATGCGCTCTTTTTGGGTTGGTGTCTGTGAACGGTTAAAGAAAAAGCTGCGGCAAGTGGGCCCCCCCTTGGGTCTTGCGAACGCCGCCGAGCCACTGCTTGGAAAAAATCGAATGCTCTGGACTGGGCGTTCTCTGGGCCGTCCTCACAACAGCGGGCGAAGCCGGTGGACGCGCCGAAACTCCTCTCAGCGCCCGGAATCCATGCAATACTGCCGCCTCAGCGGGACTGCCCAGCTTCGGTTCAACGGGATTGGCGTAAGATTCGGGCGCTGGCTCCACAGGTAAAAATCGCCGGCCCTGAGTCGCCGATCCGGTCGCCCGGCCACGGAGGAAGGCAATGAGGAATATCCCCACCCGCCGCGAGTTTATGGCCGCGGCTTCCGCGGTCAGCGTCGGGCTGATCGCAGCAGGAACCGCGCACGCGGAGGATGGCCCGCCCGAGACCGTCAGCGTCCGCCTCACGAAAGTTTCGGGCATCTGCATCGCCCCGCAATACATGGCCGACGAGCTGCTCGCCGCCGAAGGCATTACTGACGTGAGCTATGTCGAGACCGGGGCGGGCGAACCGGCGGCGCTGGCCGTCGCGCGTGGCGAGATCGACTTCGGCCTGAACTTTGTCGCCTCCCTGCTCCTGCCCATGGATGCAGGCGAGAACCTGATGTTACTGGCAGGCGTCCATTCCGGCTGTTTCGAGCTGTTCGCCCGCGAGGGCATCGACGGGGTCACGGATCTCCGGGGGAAGAGAGTCGGCCTGCAGGCGCTCGGCTCGGCCCACCACCTCTTCCTCGCCAGCATGGCCGCACATGTCGGGCTCGACCCGGCCAAGGACATCAATTGGGTCGCGAATCCGGACGCTAAGCCGAAGGAGCTTTTCGCGGAAGGTAAGATCGATGCTTTTCTCGGCTTTCCGCCCGATCCGCAGGATCTGCGATCCCGCCACATCGGCCGTGTCATCGTTAACAGTTCGCTCGACCAGCCATGGTCGCAATATTTCTGCTGTATGCTGGTAGCTAATCGCGACTTTGTACGCCAGAATCCGGCGGCCACGAAGCGTGTGGTGCGCGCGATCCTGAAGGCAACCGACCTGTGCGTCACGGCACCGGCGATGGTAGCGCGGCGGATGGTCGACGGCGGCTTCACCGATCGCTACGACCTTGCTCTGCAAGCACTCCAGGAAGTGCCATACTACAATTGGCGAGAATACGATCCGGAGGACACGATCCGCTTCTATGCACTCAGGCTTCACGAAGCCGGCATGATCACGTCTGACCCCAACAGGCTCGTTGCCGAAGCCACGGACTGGCGCTTCCTCGACCAGATTAGGCGCGAATTGAAGGCATGAGGCAGGCCGAGAAGATTGCATTTCCTGCCGGTGATCACGCCCGCCACGGCCGCAGTAGTGCATGAATGGTGCGCGACCGGGGCCAACCAGCGATTGCCGCCGGTGAAATGCGAATGCGCCCCGGCGGCTCGCCGAGACCGACCCATACGCGCACTACGCTGCGGGTATGATGAGCTTGGCACTCGGCCAGCCCGGCCCGGCAATAAGAGGCGGCGCAAAAGGCGATCGACCTTAGTCCGAGCTTCGTCGACGACCGGTTTGGAGCAGTAGTGCACCGCCCGACTTCGGCCGAGATGGGAGCAAAACCGAAGGGGCGAACCTGGCCCGGAAACTGTCGGTCTGCTTTGCGCAGCGAAGGCCGAACAAGGCCATTCCTCTCGGTGAGGGAGCCGTCTGAGTTGACCCTAATTGGAACCCGCATGTTTTTTGGCTGGCTGCTCGTTTGGCAGGCCGCTTGTGTTAAGCTACTTCGCCGCTTGAGCGATTGAGGCGCTCGATGGAACGCCGTCTCGCCGCGATACTTGCTGCCGACGTGGTCGGCTTCAGCCGTCTGATGGGCGCTGACGAGGCCGTGACGCTTGCCGCGCTCAATCGGCTTCGCGAGGAGCTTCTCGACCCGAAGATCGCGGAGCACAGGGGACGTGTCGTGAAGCGCACCGGTGATGGGGTGCTCGTTGAGTTTCCGAGCGTCGTGAACGCCGTCGCATGCGCCGCCGAGATCCAACGTGCCATGGCGGAGCAGAACGCTGACGTGCCCGAGGAGCAGCGCATCGCGCTTCGCGTCGGGGTCAATCTCGGCGACGTGATCGTGGAGCATGAGGACATCTTCGGCGACGGGGTGAACGTCGCGGCACGGCTTGAGGGCATCGCGCGGCCGGGCGGCATTGCGATCTCGGCTACTGTGCGAGATCACATCGGCAACCGCCTCGGTCTCGCTTTCGAGGACATGGGCGAACATGCGCTGAAGAACATCGAGCGGCCGGTAAGGGTCTTCAGCATCCTCCTTGGCGGGCCATCATCACATCCCTCGCTAGCCGCGCCTAACGCCGCGGTCGATACGAGGCCTTTGATTGCGGTGCTTCCCTTCACCAACATGAGCGGCGATAGCGAGCAGGAATACTTCGCCGATGGCATCACCGAAGACATCATCACCGACCTGTCGAAAGTGTCTGGCCTCTCTGTGATCGCGCGGAACTCGGTGTTCACCTACAAGGGAAGGGCGGTTGATGCGCAGGAGGTGAGCCGGCGCTTTCACGCCTCTCACATTCTCGAAGGCAGCGTTCGGAAAGCCAGCCAGCGCGTTCGGATCAACGCGCAGCTAATCGACGGCCGCGACGGGACGCATCTTTGGGCCGATCGTTACGATCGCGACCTGACCGACATCTTCGCCATCCAGGACGAGATCACCAAGACCATCGTGGAGCAGCTCAAGGTGACGGTTCTGCCGAAGGAAAAGCGGGCGATCGAAACTGTGCCGACGCAAAGCGTCAATGCGTATGACTACTCCCTCCAAGGCCGGCACCTCTTCCACCTGCACACACAGGCGCATGTCCTCGTCGCCCAGCGCTGGTTCAAGAAGGCCCTGGAACTCGATCCCGGCTATGCACGAGCCTACGCAGGGCTCGCCTATTGTTGCTGGTTTCTCTATACCAACGATCACGCTGGCACGTCCGTTAACGATATCTTCGAGGCGAGCGCGAAGTCCGTTCAGCTCGACCCGGAACTCGCGGAGGGGCGCGCCGCGCACGGAATCGCGCTCGACTATCTCGGACGGTATCCCGAGGCGGTCGTGGAGTTTGAACGCGCGATTGCGATCGACCCGAATCTTTTTGAGGCTCATTATTTCTATGCGTTAGCGGCACGCGCAGCCAGTGACCTTCAAACGGCGATAAGAATGGACGAGCGCGCCAGCGACATAGATCCCGAAGACCATCGGGTTCGCCTGGAGCTGGCGCAGTGCTACGCAGACGTCGGTCGCATCGAGGAATCGCGTGAAATGGCGCGGTCGGCAATAGAGCGTGTCGAACGTCTGCGGGTCCGGCATCCCGAGCTGTCGCTCCCAATGGCGATCGGAGCTGGAGCACTGATCCGGCTCGGGGAGCTGAGCCGCGCGCGTGAATGGGCTGCAGACGCACTGATGATCGCCCCCGATGATCCGATCACCCTCTACAACGTAGCCTGCGACTACGCGCTCCTCAGTGACGTCGATCGCGCTATGGAAGTTCTGGAGCGTTGGAGGCCGCGCGCCAATCCGAGGACAAAGGAATGGATCCGCTTCGACAGCGATTTTGATCCGCTGAGAAGCGATCCGCGCTTCCAGGAATTTCTCGATCGCCTCTGATGCGGGGCCGGCAGCTAGGCGCCCGTCTGTTCGTCGGGCAGTCGTCGGCGAATGTGGCGCGCGGTAGCTTTGCGTGTGCCCATCGCGCCCGAGTCCTGACGCGGATGTGCGATGGCCGTGGCGATTTCGACTTCAGGTGAAGTGGCTGAATCGACGACTACAAGGACCCGGAGAACTTCCTCGGCATTGCGCGGACATCCACGCGCTTCGTCAACATGCAGCGTTAAGTCCGTTGTTGGCGCGTTGCTTACCTGTCGAGCCGCTCGGTCCATGTCCGCTCTGGAGCAGCAGTGGCACCGCCGGACTTCGGCCGAGATGGACGCATAGGCGCCCGGGGCGTCCTCCGATGGATTGCTGACGCGACTATTGGCTTTCACGCCAGCGGAAGTAAGGGGGAGATCCCGCTGAAGCGTTCAACAACGTCGGCCATAGTGCGCGAACCGGCGTGCTGCTCGACGGAGCGTCTACCGAGGGCGATCGCTTGATCAGAGAGGCCCCGTCCGTATGCGAGCTGCTTCGTTTCCCAGGCCCGAAGTGCACAAGAAGGATCGTCTGGATCGGCCGCAAGCGCGGCCGCTAGGGCCGTGGCGTCCGCCGCAGCCTTCGCGGTCGCCGCCGCTGGATGGGGCCGTAAGACGAAGGCGGCGTCACCGAGGAGACAAAGCCGTCCGAACGCCATATGGGGCACCACCACGTCGACAATGGCTTGAATGAATGGATCAGGGGTTCGCTGAACCAACTCGACCAAACATGGGTGCAGCTCCGCGGCGGCTGTCGCATGTACCTCTGCGACCAGCTCGGTGGGCACCAAGCCGATCGGCACTGATGCTTCATGAAGCACCCCATGCTTGTCGGTGAGCAGCCGCTCCAGCTCGGGACCGTTGGGCACGCCGACATACCACACCCAGTTAAGTTGACGTCGCCCCTCTTCGGTGCAGGCATCCGCTCCCGGTATGAGATAGCAGAGGATGTGGCCTCCTGAGCGCCCTTCGCAGATCGTAAAGGACTGGTCGAAGAACCTGACCAGCTCCGGGGGCACAGTTTCCTCTTCGACCGTGCCGCGCCAAGCGACGTAGCCGGCGTAGCTCAGTTGAACCTCGGGCAGCAGCCGGCGGCGTGTCTCTGACCGGGAGCCGTCCGCGCAGATCAAAAGGTCGGTCTCGATATCAGTGCGCTCCGCAAAGCGCGCAACGACGCGGCCCCCCGCTTGATCAAACCCTGTCAGGGTTGAGCCGGGGTGGTAGAGCTCTCCCGAAAAAGCCGACCGAAGCGTCCGGTAGATGGCGTGCCAAGAGGTGAGCTGCAACGGCATTTCAGCTCGAACGCCTTCATCGCCGTCCGGCAGCAGATACTGCCGATATTGGGACGAGGTGGTGGGCAGGTCAGGCGCCCCGTGGCGATGCAACAGGTGCAGGAGTTGCTGTTGCGCGACGATCCCGGCCCCGCGGCTGGTCATCGGTCCCGACGCGCGCTCATATATATCGACATTGCAGCCGGTCCCGCGTAACGCGATCCCTGCACATAGGCCTGCGATCGACCCTCCGACCACGGTGACCTTGAGCACTTCTCGTCCTATTACACTCGCGCTGAATACTTGTTCGAGCTTATCACGGGAGCGCTGAGCAACCAATGCAGGGCCAGAACAATGAGCCGCCCCGTCCGCGTCCCTCAGGTTACCGAAGAGCCTTAGCGCAAAAGTCGGGAAGGACAAGCGAGGGCGTCGGAAGGCCGCCACGCTACCCGAAGTTGGCAAACCAACTGCAGATCGAGGATGTGCATTCCCCTGAGCTAACGTCGCCTTCTGGACGAGAAGCGCATTCAGCCGCGCTGCTCCAGCTGAGTGGCGTCGGCATCGGGTTGGAGGCGGACGCCCCGGGACAAGACGAATCTCTGCTGATGGAAGTTACCGCCCGGTTAACGGAGCAGGATGCCGGCTGACTGATGGGGAAGGAAACCGCCCTGGCCGAGGCTGACCGAGCGGCAATAACAATGGCCCACCGAGAAACCCGCCGGCGTAAGCTGCCGTTGCGAAGCGACCCGGGGCCCATCCGCAGCTCAATGGACACCCAACGAGCGGGGGACGGGGACCCCTCAGTGCTCTCTCTCCGTCGCCCACTCAATTGCGAGTATGGGCCTAAGCTGATGCCCAGAGCAGTGCTGCGGATCCTTCAAATTGCCTCCGCATCGGGCGGCGAGTTCTGGCCCTGCAGCC
>JAXDOO010000042.1:0-5861 GCA_034668865.1 Alphaproteobacteria bacterium | reverse complement strand
GCATTGAGCGCCGGCCTGTCTGTTCCGCTCAGGACTTCAGCGG
Organism: Alphaproteobacteria bacterium; assembly: GCA_034668865.1. Taxonomy (GTDB): domain Bacteria; phylum Pseudomonadota; class Alphaproteobacteria; order Rhizobiales; family Xanthobacteraceae; genus CANKHA01. Next base: position 5,818 of record JAXDOO010000042.1, on the reverse strand, counting down.
TGTTCGGCTCGCTGGCTGGCGACGTAACCGCGGGCCGCTCGGTCACGAATAATTTGGAAGGACCAAATTCCGGCTGCCGGGTGGCAAGGGCCGCAAGAACATGCTCGTCGCTATTGATGCGAACGCCTTCATCCCCTACTCGGGCGCCGCCGTAGAGAGTATGGTGTCCTCTCACACAAGGACACGTTCCAGGCGACGCATGGCCACCGCCGAGCAGAAGCCGACAGCCGACGATGCGCGCCGCTCCGCCTTGATGGCGGCAGCTCAGGGCGGCGACAAAACGGCCTATCAGACGCTGCTGCGGGATTGCGTGCCGTTGATCAAGGCGATCGCCCGGCGGCAGGGCGTCAGCGCCGATCAGGTCGACGACGTCGTGCAGGAGGTTTTGCTGACCATCCATCGCGCGCGGCAGACCTACGACCCGAGCCGTTCTTTCACCGCCTGGCTGCGGGTGATCGCCGAGCGGCGCGCGATCGATCTCTTGCGGCAAAGCGGGCGCCGCGGGGCGCGTGAATTGCATGCGCCGATCGCTTTTGAGAATTATCCCGACGAGACGGCTGATCCCGCCGGCGGGTTGCAGCATGCGGATGACACCGGCCGCGTCCGTGACGCGCTTGCGTCATTGCCGCCACGGCAGCGCGAGGCCGTGCAATATCTGGTGCTGAACGAACAATCGCTGGCCGAAGCTTCCGCCTTGACTCGCCGGAGCAAAGGTTCGCTGAAGGTAAACCTGCATCGCGCCCTGAAAGCCCTGCGTGGCAGCGTGGAGCGCGAAGGATAAGGCATGAGCAACGCTACGCCACAAGGCGCCCCACATGACCGGCTGATCGAGGATCTGGCGTCAGATCTGCGCCCGGTGCAGCCGCTGCCGTCGCCCGGCCGGCGCGCCGTGATATGGCTGGGCTTCGTCATCGTTGCCGGGCTGTTGCTGAGCCTGATCGCCGATCTGCCCGCTTTCATGCAACGCTTCATGGCGTCGCCCGATATGGGGCTGGCGATGCTTGGCTCCGCGCTCACCGCACTGCTGGCCGCCATTTCCGCTTTCAAGCTGAGCATGCCGGATAGCCCGCGCGCCTGGGCCTGGTTGCCGGCGCCGGCGGTGTTGCTTTGGGTCTTGGCCAGCGGGCTCGGCTGCCTGCGCGATTATGTGCTGCCGGGCACGCATATGGCGCCGATGGGCGAAACCATGGAATGTCTCGCCATCATCGTGGCGCTTTCGGTGCCATTTTCGCTGCTGATGTTCGCTATGCTGCGCGAGGCCTTTTCGCTGCTTCCCGGCCTGACGGCGGCCATCGCGGGGCTGGCGGTGGCGGCGGCCTCGGCCACCTTGCTCAACCTATTCCATCCCTTCGACGCCGCTGTCGTCGACCTCTTGGTGCATGCCTTCGCGGTGGCGTTGGTGGTTGTGGTGAGCCGGGTCTATGGCGCCCGCCTGTGGGCCTTACCGAATCTTTCCAAAGCCGCGTAACCCGGCTCGGATCCGGCGCGAATGCGGTGTGATGGGAACACCACCATCCATTATCCCTCTGGAGGAATCGCTATGACTAAATCGCTTATGCTCCCGCTCACGATGGCCATGTGCATCGCGCTCGCGCCGGCGGCTTTTGCCCAGACCATGGCTCCCCCGCAAGGCTCCAGCATGTCGAAGCCCGACACGATGGGCAAAACCGACGCTATGAAGAAGGACGAGAAGACCGACGGGATGAAGAAGGACGAGAAGACCGACGGGATGAAGAAAGACGAGAAGACCGACGCCATGAAGAAAGACGGCATGGCGAAGTAACGCGATTATCGTATGTCGGGCTCGCCTAGCGCGCGATCAGCAAAAGTGGGCGGCCCGGCATTTCGCCTATGCATCTATTGCGACGTCATTCCCTATATCTGGTAAAATCGCCGCCGTAAGGACAGGTCGATGGCATCGGTAGAGATCAGCAGCACCCATCCCGCAGCGCACGAAAGCGTGATCCATCCGCGCTGGGTGCGGATCACGCACTGGATCAATGCCGTCGCCATCATTGTGATGATCGGGTCGGGATGGCAAATCTACAACGCCTCCCCGCTGTTTCCCTTCACCTTCCCGCGCAGCATCACCATCGGCGGCTGGCTAGCCGGCGCGCTGATGTGGCATTTCGCGGCGATGTGGGTGCTGGTGATCAACGGCATCGTCTATGTCACCCTCGGCATCGCCAGCGGGCGCTTTCGCCGTAAGCTTTTGCCGATCCGCCCGTCGGAAGTGGTTGCCGACGTGAAGGCCGCGCTCTCTGGCCATCTCGCGCATGACGACCTCTCGGTCTACAACGCGGTGCAGCGGCTGCTTTATCTCGGCGTCATTCTGGCTGGCGTGGTGATCGTGCTGTCCGGGCTGGCGATTTGGAAGCCGATCCAGCTGCAGGAATTGACCGCTTTGTTCGGCGGCTATGACGCCGCGCGCTACGTGCATTTCCTTGCCATGGCGCTGATCGTCGGCTTCATCACGATCCATGTCATCATGGCGCTGCTGGTGCCGAAGAGCCTGCGCGCCATGATCCTGGGCAAGTGAGGAGGTCTCGATGACCCGCATTCGCAAACCCATCCCCGGCGTCGATAAACAGCTGTTGATCAAGGACGCGGCGAAGCTCCTGCCCGATCCGACGCGGCGGCTCTTCCTGCGTGGCGCCGGAAGCCTCGGCGCGCTCACTTTCCTCTCCGGCTGCGACATCCTCGATGGCGCCGGCGCCGAGCGCGTGCTGCGCAAGATTTCAACTTTCAACGACGGCGCGCAGGCGTTGCTGTTTAATCCCAACAAGCTGGCCCCGACTTATCCGGACAGCATGATCACGCGGCCTTTTCCGTTCAACGCCTATTACAGCCTGGATGAAGCGCCTGAAGTCGACGGCGCTTCTTACAAATTGATCGTCGGTGGCCTCGTCGAGAACAAGAAATCCTGGACGCTGGATGAGCTTTATGCGTTACCGCAGGAAAAGCAGGTCACGCGCCATATCTGCGTCGAGGGATGGAGCGCGATCGGGAGCTGGACCGGCGTGCGCCTGAGCGAATTCCTCAAGCGGGTCGGCGCCGACACCCGCGCAAAATATGTCTGGTTCCGCTGCGCCGAAGGCTATTCCAACACCATCGACATGCCGACCGCGCTGCATCCGCAGACGCAGATGACGTTCAAGTTCGACAACGAAATTCTGCCGCGTGCCTACGGCTTTCCGATGAAGATCCGCATGCCGACCAAGCTCGGCTTCAAGAATCCGAAATATGTGATGGAAATGGCCGTCACCAACGACGATCTTGGCGGCTATTGGGAAGACCAGGGCTATAACTGGTTCAGCGGGCTATAAGCCTTGTTTAGTTCGAGATCGCGCTGGCCGCGATATTGATCATGATCGCCAGCAAGGCCACGTTGAACAGGAACGAAACGATGCCGTGCGCTGTAACCGTGTGGCGAACCTTGCGCGCGGTGACCTGCACATCGGAGACCTGGAAGGTCATGCCGATGACAAAAGAGAAATAGATGAAATCCCAGTAGTCCGGTTTCTCGCTACCTGGAAACTTCAGGCCGCTGGCCGATGCGGATTCTCGGTAGAACTCGTGCGCGTAGTGCAGCGCGAAAATCGAGTGGATGAAGAACCACGACAACAGCACCGTTGCGATCGCAAAGCCAAGTTGTGGCGGTGAGTTTTTGCCCTCGTCCTGTCCAAGGTGGATGATGATGGCGGCGAGGCTTGCAAGCGTGGCAATGACCGTGAGCATCAGGATCGCTACGCTGCCTTCGTCTTCTTTTGCCGCGTGGCCGCGGATATGGCTCACCGCAGAGCGCGCCACGAGCCAGTAAACAACGCAGAGATAAAGCACGACGCCGGCGTTCCAGCCGACGAGCGAGCGGGTGATCGGCCGCCACTCTGCCGGCAGAAACAGGGCCACCGCCACGCCAAGCGCGACCGAAATGACGAGCTTGGGCCGCGCATGCAGAACCCGAAAAATCTTCGGCAGGCGGCGCCGGGCTTCTTTCTGCTTGCTCGCCATCCTGCTTGCCTCGCTTAGGCTTGTCGCTCGGCGACGAAATGCGCGGCAGCCCGCAACATCGCGGCCTCTTCCCCGAATTGGTTCAGGGCCGCCTCCGCCGTCGCGACCAGCGTCGCCAGCCGTGCGCGCGCGCCGTCGATCCCGAGGATGCCAATGAAGGTTGCTTTGCCGGCGGCCGCATCTTTTTTGGTTTTCTTTCCCAGCTTTTTAGGATCGCCTTCGCGATCGAGCAGGTCATCGGCGATCTGGAAAGCCTGACCGAGCGCATAGCCGTAAAAATCCAGCGCCTTGCGCGCATCCTCCGAAGCCTGGCCGAGAATAGCGCCCATGCCGCAGGCGGCACGGATCAGCGCGCCGGTCTTCATGGCTTCCAGCATGATGACGGCGTCTTCCGTGATCACGCCGGGCTTTATTTTGCCGAAGCGGCCTTCGGCCGCAAGGTCGAGCAATTGTCCTCCCGCCATGCCGCCGATGCCGGCAGCGCGCGCCAGTTCCGCCACCAAGGCCACGCGCACGCCGGGGTCAGGATGAGTCTGCTCGCGGGCCAGCAGCTCGAAGGCAAAGGTGAGCAGTGCATCGCCTGCGAGAATTGCGGTGGCTTCGTCAAAGGCCTTATGCACTGTCGGCCTTCCGCGCCGAAGCGCATCATTGTCCATGGCCGGCAGATCGTCGTGGATCAGCGAATAGGCGTGCACGCATTCCACCGCTGCCGCCGTCACCGAAGCGTGTTCAGGTTTTACATCGAACAGCCGCGCCGTCTCGATCACAAAGAACGGCCGGATGCGCTTGCCTCCCGAAAGCACCGCATAGCGCATGGCTTTCAGCAGCCGCGGTGGCCGGGCGATTTCGCCATCTTCCACCTCGCCGCCCAAGATCTGCTGCAGCAGGTCTTCAATCTCATGCGCGACGCTGGCAAGACGAGCCTTGAAGGCACGCTTGTGGTTGCGTTTCGCTGGGACAGAAGCGGGCATCGGCCGTATTTCCAAGGGCAGCTTTTGGCATCATGGCGCCACAGGCTGCTTCTGTTAGCGCAAAATCGGATAGTTTTGAAACATGGGACTGGGAAAATCGCTCAAGAGCTCGCGCCCGCTACGCGCGGTGATTCTCGTCGCAGGCGTGCTTATTCTGCTGCCCTATGCGCTTGTGCCGCTCTACCGCTTCATTAATCCCGTCTCCACCGCCATGGTCTGGCGCTGGGCGAGCGGCCAGCGGGTGGAGCGGACATTCGTGCCGCTGGCGCAGATCGGGCCGACCCTGCCGCTCACCGTAATCCTGGCCGAGGATGGGCGCTATTGCAGTCACCCTGGCGTCGATTTTCAGGAATTGCGCGGCATCGTCGAGGATGCGGAGGATTTCGACCAGCTGCGCGGCGGCTCGACCATCACGCAACAAGCGGTCAAGAACCTGTTCCTCTGGCAAGGCCGCAGCGTCGTGCGAAAAATCCTGGAATTGCCGCTGGCAATGTGGGCGGATCTGATGCTGCCCAAGCGCCGGATCATGGAAATCTATCTCAATATCGCTGAATGGGGGCCCGACGGGCAGTTCGGAGCCGAGGCGGGCTCCCGCTTCGCCTTTGGCAAGTCGGCGCGACAGCTCGGTCCCGGCGAAGCCGCCCTGCTGGCGGCAATCCTGCCCAATCCGAAGGTCCGCAGCGCCGGCCAGCCGCGCCGCGATGTGCAGCGCCTGGCTGGCATTTACCGGGCGCGCGCTGCGCGCTCGGCCTGGGCCGCCGACTGCATCCGGTCCCGGTGAACCCCCTAGCGCGTGCCTATACCACCTGCGGCAAGCTCAGTTAGGAATTTCAATC
>JAXDOO010000041.1:0-3604 GCA_034668865.1 Alphaproteobacteria bacterium | reverse complement strand
TTCCACCAGCCTGCTGTCGACCAGCGACGGGCTGGCGCTGGCGAAGGCCTTCATGCGCATCGAGAACAGCAAATTGCGCCGCCGCATCGTCGATCTCGTCGAGGAAATGGCGGGTGAGGCAGCGGCGTAACTCTTCCTCAAAGCTTGCGACCCACGGACCGCCCGCCGCAGCCCACATCTTGACCGGACCCCTTGACGCTGCAAGAAACCCGGGCGTCGAGCCGAGGCTCACCGCAATCCGCGCCTTAGAACCTGGCCGCATCGGCCTTCGAGGAGTCATTCAGTGTCGCGCAAGAATTACCTGTTCACCAGCGAATCCGTTTCCGAGGGGCATCCCGACAAGGTTTGCGATCAAATCTCGGACGCGATCCTCGATGCTTTTTTAGAAAACGATATCAAGCTCGGGATCGCCGACGACAGCCAGGTGAATACCCGGCTCGGCTGCGAAACGCTGGCGACCACCAACAAGATCGTCATCGCCGGCGAAGGCCGTGGCCAGGCGCCGCTGTTCCGTAAGCATGGCGACAAGGCGGTGGTGGACCGCGAACTGATCGCGCAGATCGCGCGCGATGTGGTCAAGGACATCGGCTACGACCAGGACGGCTTCTCCTATTATGGCGCCGATATCGAGGTGCTGCTGCACGGCCAGTCGCCCGACATCGCCATGGGCGTGAACGCCAAGAAGAAAAAAGGCGGCGAGGAAGAAGGCGCCGGCGACCAGGGCATGATGTTCGGCTTCGCCTGCACCGAGAGCGAGGTCTACGAGAAGAATTCCTTCATGCCGGCGCCGATCTATTTCGCGCACAAGATCCTCAAGGTCCTGCGCGACGCCCGCCACGAAGGCAAGCTGTTCGACCTGCAGCCCGACGCGAAAAGCCAGGTCACCGTGCAGTATGTCGATGGCAAGGCGGTCGGCTGCACCAAGGTGGTCGTCTCGACCCAGCACAACGAGAAAAACCGCAACGGCAAGAAATACACGCCCGGCATGGTCAAGGATTTGATCGGCAACGCGGTCGAATCCTCGCTGCCGAAGGGCTGGATGCCGAAGAAGCCTTCCGACTTCCTCGTCAATCCGACTGGCAACTTCGTGGTCGGCGGCCCCGACGGCGACTGCGGCCTCACCGGCCGCAAGATCATCGTCGATACCTACGGTGGCTATGCCCCGCACGGCGGCGGTGCCTTCTCCGGCAAGGACCCGACCAAGGTGGACCGCTCCGCGGCCTATGCGGCGCGCTATCTCGCCAAGAACGTCGTGGCAGCCGGGCTGGCGGAACGCTGCACCATCCAGATTGCCTATGCTATCGGCGTCGCCGATCCGATGTCGCTTCTTGTCGATACGCACGGCACCGGCAAAGTGGACGAGCGCAAGCTGGAGAAGATTCTGCCGCAGATGTTCCGGCTGACGCCGACCAATATCCGTCGCACGCTGAAGCTCAACCGGCCGATCTATCGCCGCACCGCCGCCTACGGCCATTTCGGCCGCGCGCCGGAAAAGGACGGCGGCTTCTCCTGGGAGAGGACCGATCTGGTGAAGGAATTGCGCGGCTCGGTGTAACGCCCACTGGGGCAAGCCGACAATTTCAAGTTGTCATGCCCCGTGAAAGCGGGGCATTTCCTTTTCATCATGGCAAAGCCCGATACCATCGACCCCAGGCGCGCGTTCTTCGGCCGGCGCAAAGGGCATGCGTTGCGGCCGCGCCAGACCGCTTTATTCGAGACGCTGCTGCCGCGGGTTGCGATCGATATTGCCACCGCAGCGCCGACCGATCTGCGGACATTGTTTCCCGTCGAGGTCGAGGAGGTTCGCCTTGAAATCGGCTTTGGCGGCGGCGAGCATCTCCTTGCGCAGGCGGCGGAACATCCGCGCGCGGGCTTCATCGGCAGCGATGCTTTCGTCAATGCAGTGGCCAAGGTGCTGGCGGGCATGCAAGAGCGCAAGCTTGCTAATCTGCGTTTGCATTTCGCCGACGCGGCGCATCTGATCGACTGGTTGCCGTCCTCGGCGCTTGCGCGCGTGGATCTGCTCTATCCCGATCCCTGGCCGAAGAAGCGACATTGGAAACGGCGCTTCGTCCAGGATGCAAGCCTCAGGCAGATCGCCCGCGTACTGCGTCCGGATGGCGAATTCCGCTTCGCCACCGACATCCCGGACTATGCGGCCTGGACGCTTGAGCGCGTGCTGCGCTCGCCGGATTTCATCTGGACGGCGCAGAAGGCTGATGACTGGCGCAAACCATGGCCTGACTTCGGCGGCACGCGCTATGAGGCGAAAGCCATGCGCGAGGGCCGCGTGCCCGCCTATTTCGTTTTCCGGAAGCGATAGAAAAAGGCTTTCGGAGGCCGCGGGCTCGGTTCAGGCGGAGTCCTGAGGACCAGTCAGCCGTGCTGGCCTTCCTGGGGCGGGATATCTTGCTTAAATCCCGAAAATCGCTATATTCCCTCTGTCTGTTATAGACACCTCATAACGGTCGGATATCCGATCGGGTTTGTGAGAGTGGGGCCCCCGGGGACCCGCTCTTTTTTGTTACGAAATAGGCTTGATGGTCGAAACCTTGAACACCGCTTTCGCGCGTGAACCGCGGCTCCTGCTGGAGCCGGGGCTGGCCGCGCGCGTCGCCGCCATCGCCGAGCCGCTGATCGAGGGCCTCGGTTATCGGTTAGTGCGGGTGCAGGTCTTCCCGCAATCCGGCCTGACCGTGCAGATCATGGCCGAGCGGCCGGACGGAAGCATGACGGTGGGCGATTGCGAAACGATCTCGCGCGCGCTCTCACCGGTATTTGATGCCAAGGATCCGGTCGATCAACCGCACCGGCTGGAGATTTCTTCCCCGGGCCTCGACCGCCCCTTGGTGCGGCGCTCGGATTTCGACCGGCACGCCGGGCAGATCGCCAAGGTCGAGATGACGCATGGGATCGAGGGCCGCAAGCGCTTTCGCGGCACGCTGCTCGGCACAAAGGGTGATGCCGTGCGGCTGCGGCGCGAGGATGCGCCCGCGGGCGAACAGCAGGAATTCCTGCTTCCGATCGAGGACATGGCAGAGGCCAAGCTGGTGCTTACCGATGCCTTGATCGCCGAGGCGCTCAAACGCGGCAAGGCCGCCGAGCGGGAACTGCAAGAAGCTCCCGATAAAGTGGTGCAGGACAATCAAGCCAACCGTTCCAAGAAGTTCATGCGGACGCGCGAGAAAAATCGGCGGTCCGCTCAGCACGAGGGAGACTGAGTGATGGCCGTCAGCGCCAACAAGCTCGAGCTTTTGCAGATCGCCGATGCGGTAGCCCGGGAAAAGGCGATCGACCGCGGCATCGTGATCGGAGCCATGGAGGACGCGATCGCGAAAGCGGCGCGCTCGCGTTATGGCGCAGAAACCGAAGTGCATGCCGAGATCAACCCGAAGAACGGCGAATTGCGCCTGTTCCGTCACATGCTTGTGGTGGACACGATCGAAAATTCATCCACCCAGATCGGGTTGGAGGACGCGCGCCGGCACAATCCGGCCGCGCAAGTCGGCGACACCATCGCCGACCCGCTGCCGCCGCTGGAATACGGCCGCATCGCCGCGCAATCGGCCAAGCAGGTGATCGTGCAGAAGGTGCGCGACGCCGA
>JAXDOO010000040.1:0-9645 GCA_034668865.1 Alphaproteobacteria bacterium | reverse complement strand
TAAGACTAATCGCCGCCGCAGTAGTAATGCCGAAAAGGGAGATCCACATTTAAAGTCACCTCGACTGTTCCGAGCCGAAAACGCGGGGGCGCCGGATGTTGTTCCCGCTGCATATTTAAAAAGTACAATCTGTGGTAGAATCGGGGGATTTCGGCGTAATGGCACTCAGTGGGCGAGTGGCGTCCCATTTTTGTAATTTACTGGGTTGGTAGGCGATAAGAGATTGCCCATATCGTCAAAAGCGGACCAGCCACAGGACACCTTGATTTGACCACCACTTCCGCGGCAGCCCTTTCGCCCGCAGGCGACCGCCAGCGGGAAAGCTGGCAGATCGCGCTGGTCAGCGCCGCGCATTTCGTCAGCCATTATTACATCATCCTGCTGGCGCCTCTGTTCGTCTTCATCCGGGCGGACTACGGCGTGAGCTACACCGAGCTCGGCTTCGCCTTCGTTGCCTTCAACGTTGTCACGGCACTGTTGCAGACGCCCGCGGGATTCCTTGTCGACCGCATGGGCGCAAAGCCATTGCTCGTCGCCGGTGTGGCGCTCGGGGCCGCCGCGATCGCGGTTGCGGCCATGGTGGATTCGTTCTGGATCTTGGTCGCCATGTTCGGCGTCGCTGGATTAGCTAATACCGTCTATCACCCGGCCGACTACACTCTCCTGTCGCAGGGCGTCTCGCACGAGCGCATGGGCCATGCCTTCTCGATCCATACTTTTGCCGGCATGCTTGGCGGCGCGGCTGCGCCAGCCAGCCTGCTGTTGCTGCATGCATTCGCCGGTTGGCGCGGCGCCTTCTTGGGCGCGGCCGCATTCGGCTTCGTTGTCGCTGCCGTCCTGGCATTGTCGCGCGACCTCGATGTGCGCCGGGCGCCGGCGGCGAAGGCCGCTGCTGCTGCTGCGGATACCGAAAACACCGGCTGGCGCCTTCTTTTGTCCTGGCCGATCCTGCAGAGCCTGCTGTTCTTCGTATTGCTCGCCATCGCTAATGCCGGCTTGCAGAATAACTCGGTCGTGGCGTAGGGCGCGCTGTTCGACACCCCGCTCACAGTCGCCAATACCGCCTTGTCGGCTTACCTGCTGCTTACCGCTATTGGTGTGCTGAGCGGGGGCTGGGTATCGGGGCTCACCAAGCGGCATGCCCTGGTGGCCGCGCTCGGCCTGTGCGCAGCCGCGCTGGTGAACTTCGTTATTGGAATGGTCGATCTCGGCAGCGTGCTGCTGATCGTCATGATGTCGGTCGCCGGATTCCTGACCGGCGTGATCATGCCCTCGCGCGACCTGATGGTCCGGGACAACACGCCGGCCGGCTCATTCGGTAAGGTTTTCGGCTTCGTCACCACCGGCTTCAACATCGGCGGCATCGTCTCGCCGCTGGTCTTCGGTTGGCTGATGGACAACAATAGCCCGCGCGGTGTCTTTCTGGTAGTCGCGGCGGTTTCGCTGGTTTCCGTCATCACGGTCCTCGCCATTCCAAAACCGCGCCCATGAGCGCGCCAAGCGTGAAGCCCTCCATGCGTCCGATCACTCTGCTCACCGGAGCTTCCGCCGGAATCGGTACGGCGCTGGCGCATGAATTTGCAGACCATGGACATGAGTTGGTGCTGGTCGCCCGGCGCGAGCAGCGGCTGAACATATTGGCTGACGCTATTTCCGCTTCCGGTCGCCCGCGGCCGCTGGTCTTGGCGATCGACCTGCAGAACGCCGAAGCCGGTTCGCGCATCGCGGCGGCGTTGACCGAGTGCGGCCTGGAGCCAAGCGTCGTGGTCAATAACGCGGGTTTCGGTCTCGTCGGCCTGGCCGCCGAGCTCGATATTTCCGAGCAGCGCGACATGATCGACGTGAATGTCTCCGCACTGACCGACCTTTCGCTGCGCTTTATCGCCAGCCTGGAACGGCACAAGGGCGGCATTCTCAATGTCGCGTCCATCGCCGGCTTCATGCCGGGTCCCCGCTCAGCGGTGTATTACGCTACCAAAGCCTATGTGCTGTCCTTCACCGAAGCCCTGCACCAGGAACTCAAGCCGCGCGGCATCCGCGTCACCGCGCTGTGCCCGGGCCCGGTGCCGACCGAATTCCAAGCGCGGGCCGGAGTGCCGGAGGCCCGCGGTCCAGTATCATTGACGCTTTCAGCAGAGGAAGTCGCGCGGCAAGGCTATCGCGGATTCATGCAAGGCCATCGCGTTGTGGTGCCGGGTTCCGGTAACCGGCTCATCACGGTGGTGTCGCGGCTCGTGCCGCGCCGCTTCTTGTTGAGGGCGCTTGATCGGCGTCAAATGCAACGCAAAGAGACTTAGGACGCCAAGCTCCTTCGCTACTTCGGATTGGTCGCCTCACTCACGCGCTTCACCACCTCGGCAGGCGTTTTCACCAGCATCTCGACGATGCGCTGCACTTCTTCTCCGCTGACGGGGTCGGTGTCGAACCCGAGCCTCGCCGCGTCGTCCTTGAATTCCTGATCTTTCGCCATGGCTAACAGAGCTGCGCGCAATGCGGCAGCACGATCGGTCGGGACGCCAGGCGGCGCTATGATGGGCCGCGCGATGGTGTTCTGCGTGAAGTAGAATTCCAAAGCCTGCCGGTCGGCGTCGTTTTTGGCGAATTCCAGGCTGAGTGGGACATTCGGAAGATCCTTGTCCCGCTTCATCCCGTTTTGCATCAAGACCCTGATCTTCCCCTGGCGAAGCTCTTGCGCCTTGTTGTTCTTGACGTTGGGCCAGGACATGCTGCCGACGCCTGCAAGCTCGCCGCGCTCCATCGCGAGCGTGACCTCGGTCTGGCTCTTGTAACCCGACACCAATTTGAACTTGGTTCCGAGCACCGCATTGAGCAGGCGCGGGCCCGTCTCGTTCTCAGCGCCGGCGCCACTTCCGCCGACGACAATTTCCTGGGTGAAGAGGTCTTCCGTTTTTTTAGCCGGGCTCTGATCCGATACCACGGTGACCCCCACTTCAGACGCCATGTTGCCGATCCAGGTGTATTTCTCCGGGTCGTACTGGACGCCTGGCTGGTTGGTGAGCTTGAAAAGCGGGATGCCGCGTTGAACCATTCCGATCGTGGTCCCGTCTTTGGGCGCGACATTATAGATATAGTTGGCTGCGATGATGCTGCCGCCGCCCGGGCGGTTCTGCACGATGACGGTGGGATTTCCCGGAATGAACTTGCCGATATGGCGCGACAACAGCCGTGCGTTGGCGTCGTAACCTCCGCCGACATCAGAGCCCACCACGATGGTGACGGTTTTACCCGCATAGAATTCCGCGACCGACTCCCCTGCCGCCATGTTCAAGGTGGCCGCAACGGCAAGCGCCGACAAACCGGTCAAACGTGCCATTCCCATGGCATTATCCTTCCTATCAGATCGCAATAAGGCTCCCGCCATCGCCCTCGGCCGGCCATGCCGTGATCACGACTTGGCGTTAAAGGTCCTGATAGCGTCTACAATCACATCGAGCACCTTGATATGCGCACGTATCAGCGTCTCGCATTTCTTGGTATCGCGGGACAAAGCCGCATCAAACATTTTCTTGTGCTCCGTATCATGAACGGCACTGCGCCAGACATGGCGTGGAGCAATCCGATGATAGCGCGTGAACTGATCGAAAAGCTGGCGCCTCAAATGCAGCAGCCGCGGCGAGCCGCACGCCGAAACCAGCGCCTCATGGAACGCCTGATGCCGCCCCGACCATTCCGGCAACATGCTGCGGGATGCGGAAACGGCCAGTGACATGTGATGGAAAGAACGGACCAGGTCCGCTTCCCACATATCGCGGCCACGCTCGACCGAGCGGGTTACCGCCAAGATCTCGATCTCCTTACGCAGCATGGTAAGATCAACGAAATCATCTTCCGTCAGCGGCGCAACGCGGAATCCCCGCCGATCTTCGCCGATGACCAGACCTTCAACCTCCAGCCGTGACAGCGATTCGCGCAAGGGGCTCGCGCCCGCTTCATACTTGTCGCGAAGCTCCTCCAGCACCAGTTTAGATCCGGGCGCCAATCGAAGCTCGAGTATGTCGCTTCGCATTAACCCGAGCACCCGGGCCGTTAACGTCGTTGAAACGCCCTCATCGAGGGCGCTCACCTTGTTCGAACCAAGGGTCCCGCGCGTTTGCGCAACCGGTCGTCGCATGAGTCTCCTGGCCCGCTAAGCGGATTTGATAATTTCTCCGGCAAATCTTTCAGTCTCGCAGGTGGGTGCTTATTCAAGCGAGCGTACGTTTGAGCGTTGCGATCGTGCGCGACCAGGCCAAATCTGCCGCGGCCTTATTGTAACGCGCCTCAGCGGTGTCATTGTTGAAGGCGTGCTGGGCGCCTTCATACATGTGGATCTCATGCTTTACGCCGGCCGCCGCGAGCGCCTCCTTGTAGGCAGGAATCCCGGCGTTGATGCGCTCGTCATTCCCGGCATAGTGCAGCAACAATTCGGCACGGATTTTCGGAACATCAGCTGCCGGCGGCTGCGCGCCATAATAGGGCACTGCAGCAGTAAGGTCTGAGCCCGCTGCCACCGCGGTACGGTTCACGACACCGCCGCCCCAGCAGAAGCCTATGGCGCCGACTTTGCCCGTGCTTTTTTCATGCGCTTTCAGCCAGCGCACAGCGGCGACCGCCTGCCCGGTGACTTTCGGCGCTTCAAGCTTGCCGATCATATCGCGACCTTTGTCCTCGTCCTCGGGCGTGCCGCCGAGCGGTGACAGAAAGTCGGGGCCAAATGCGAGAAAGCCTTCGAGCGCGACGCGGCGCACCACATCGCGGATATGCGGGACGAGGCCGCGGTTCTCATGCACGACCACAACCGCGGGCAAACGGCCGGCGGCCGAAGCCGGCCAGGCGAGATAGCCGGTCATTTGGTCACCGTAGGTGACGAACTCCGACTTGATCCGGGAATCATTCTCCGGAACGATTCCGGCGGCCGACATGTTGGCCGAGATCATCGCAGCGATCGTTTGCGCCGCTTCGCTGGTGCCGACGAGTTCCGTCAGGCGGCGCATGAAGTCCGCCCGATCGTTCGTTACATGCGTGAACTCGTCATAGAGATTGATCATTTCCTGAGTGATTCTGGGGTGCTCTGTCATGGTAACTCCGTCACTCCTTGAGAGCTGATGCGCAGTCTCGTGCTCTAGCAAATGCGAAGGCGGTGGGAAACCTCCCCCGGTATTTGTTTGCGGCGCGATTACGCCGTCAGGAGCTTTTCAGCTTCGTAATTGCCTAGCCACCATTTCCGGACTTCGTCATGCGTGGTGAAGACGACGCCTTCGTGCTGCTTGGCATAGCCGAGGAAATCATCGAATAACTTTGCACGCGAGGGCCGGCCGGTGATGAAATCGTGCACCGTCAGCGGCATCAGCACGGCTTGCTCTGCTCCCCGCTCGTATAGTGCGTCGAACTGATCCTTCATGATCTGCGCCACGCAATCGGGGGTGTTCATATCCCAGGTGTTGAACCGGTTGATCTGCTCGATATTCCCGGCGCTCTTGGAATAGGCCGCATCGCTATAGACCGAGAACGGAACTTCCATGAAATGTCTGCCATGGCCTTCGATGATGTAAGGCAGGTCATCATTCCAAACGCTGGCATCCCATTGGAAATCGAAGTTCTTGAGCAGCAGGTCGATGGTGCTGTGGCTGGCGGCGCAGGTGCGCCAGCCGCGCAGGTGATGACCCATCTTGTCTTCGAATACACGCACGGTCTTCGCGATGATCTCGAGCTCCTTGTCCGGATGCAGATCGCTCGGGGATTCATGCGCATAGCCATGCCCGGCGATCGAGTGTCCCTGCTTGATGACCTCGCGTGAGACTTCTGGATATTTCTCGCAGGTGGCGCCGCAGATGATCCAGGTGCCGAGCACGCCGTGCTTGTTCATGATCTCAAGCAGGCGCCAGGCGCCCCGGCGGCCGCCATATTGCCGCTCATAGTAATCACGCGGGTCGGCCGCGCCATCCGGCAGCATCACGCAGGCTTCCTCGGACTGGTGATGCACGCTGATGATGATCGGCAGTCTCACTCCTGGCGGCCATTTGCCGGCCTTCTTCAAGGCCACTTCTTTCCAGTTACCCATAGCGCCCTCTCAATGTTTCTTGCTGGCCGAACCGGTGCACCATCCGGCGATATCGCTGCACTGCGTGAACTGAACGTCGTTGTGCGTGATCACGCGTTTCAGGAAAGTCTTCAGCGTGCGCAGGGGCGTGGGGCGCCCTGCCGCCCAGGTCTGCAGACTGAGGATCAGGAAGCGAGGCGTCTGGTCGCTTTCGCGATAAAGGATATCGAATTCGTTGTTCCAGACCGAAGCGACGCCGCTCGGCCCACCGCGCATCGGATAAGGAAACGCCACATGGGATTTTTCCGACGTGGTGGTGGTGAAGGGGATCTCGATCAGCGACTTCCCGTCCGCGCAGTCCAATCGGTAGGGCAGGTCGTCGTTGAGCATGCTGCTGTCCCATGCGAAACCTTCGCCGGCCAAAACCTCGAAGGTCTGCGGGCTGATGCGGTAATCCGGGCATCGCCAGCCCTTGATCTCGGCACCGCAGGTGTCGGTGATCGCCTTGACGCTTCGGCGCACGATCGCTTGTTCGCGCTCCCGGCTGACCGTGCGGACTTTCTCAAAGCTGTGGCCCATCGCCGCGATCTCGTGGCCAGCGCTATGAGCGGCCCGCACGGTGTCGGGAAATTTCTCTGCCGTCGCGCCGCTGACGAAAAACGTTGCCTTGATTCCGAGGCCGTCGAGCATCTCTAGGATGTTCCAGACGCCGCGCCGCCCGCCATATTCCATCTGTCCGAAATAGTTGGCGTTAGGACGATCGCCGGGTCGCATCGGCGCGGCTTCACCGGAATTGTGCTCGAAGGTGAGCACGAAGGGGAGCCGGACCCCCTGTGGCCATCCACTCAACGGTAATTGTACTTCCGTCGCCATCCTCAATTCCTATCGTTGACATACCAACGCGCTCTGCCGGAATACGCGGGGCCCCGAGCGGCTGCTATCGACAAATGAGTATATCATCGATAAAATACCATATGCTCGAGAAAATGAAAGAATGAAAGATGGAAAAATGCTCGGCATAAGGCCGTCAGGTGCAAGGGAGGGTAGAATGTATCGTAATCTCGCGGGTGCCTGTGTTGCTTTGTGCGCCACCCTATGCACCACGGTCCTGGCGACGCCGCCTGCGGTCGCGCAATCCGCCGACAAGTTTTATGAAGGCAAGACAATCAGGATCATTGTCGCGCTGGGGACCGGCGGCGACTATGACAACTATGCCCGCATAGCGGCCCGTCATCTCGGCAAATATATTCCCGGCTCACCAACGATTATCGTGCAGAATATGCCGGGTGCCGGCGGGCTGCTTGCCGCCAACCATCTGGCCAACGTCGCTCCCAAAGACGGGACGGTGATCGGCGCGCTTCATGCCAATACTACATTGGCACAAGTCACCAATGCGCCGAATGTTGAATACGACGTGCGGAAGTTTAACTGGATTGGCCGCACGTCATCCGGCGGGCTGAACGTGCACCACACGTTTGCGTCAAGTGGTGTTAAGTCCTTCGACGATCTCCTGAAACGCGAGGTTGTCGTTGGCGGCGGCGGCCCGACTTCCGATTCCATCGTTGTGCCGACGGCGGTCAATCAGTTGTTGGGAACAAAGCTGAAAATTCTCGGCGGTTACTCGGGCACGGCCGAAACAACGCTCGCGCTGGAGCGCGGCGAGATCGACATGGCGATGCAGAATTGGGAGTTCCTCCGCAGAAACAATGCCGATTGGCTGCGCGACAAGAAGATCAATCTGATCGTCCAGTACGGCACGCAGCGCCATCCGGAACTGCCCGATGTGCCCACCATCATGGAGCTGTCGAAGACGGATGAGCAGCGCCAGGTCTGGTCGCTCTTCTTGATGTCCGGTTCGATTGGCTATTCACTGGCGATGACGCCCGACGTGCCGGCGGATCGTGTGGCGGTCCTGCGTAAGGCCTTCCTCGAAATGGCAAAGGATGCTGAGTTGAAGGCGGAGGCGGCGAAAATGAATTTGCCGATCGAGCCGCTCAGCGGTGAAGCGCTCGAAAAGCAGATTCAGTCGGTGTTCAAGCTCGAACCTGCCGCGATCGATAAAGCCAAGGCGCTGCTGAAGCGGTAAGCCGTAGCTGATGGACGAGCAGGCGCGCCGCGGCGGCAAATAAGCTTACGATGTCCAAAGGTCATCGCGCTCTCGACAGCACAACGGCTGGAATAGGCGAAATCCAGGCTCGCCAAAGGGGAGGAAACCATGCTCAGGACATTTGCGATAGCGCTTACCTGCGCCATTTGCGCTACGGCACCGACACGTGTGGCGGCGCAGACCCCCGAGGGGCTGCAGCCGGTAGAGGCCGGGCAATATCGGCTGATAATCGGCTTTGGCGTCGGCGGTGGCTACGATATCTGGGGCCGCACCGTTGCGCGCCACATCAGCAAGCACATACCCGGCAATCCGACCATCGTGCCGCAGAACGTGCCGGCCGCGGGTAGTCTGGTCGCAGCCAATACCATCTACGAAAACGCGCCGAAGGATGGCAGCATGTTCGCACTGATTGGTCGCGATGCCCCTCTCGGCCCCATCACTAACCAGCCGGGTGCGCGGTTTGATCCGACCACGATGTCATGGCTCGGCACACCGACGCGCGAGACCAATGTCTGCGTCGCCTTCCACACGGCCAAGGTAAAGAACGTTAAGGACCTGTTCGAGCAAGAGTTGATCATGGGTGATGTCGGGCCCGGTTCCGGCACGCGCATTTACCCGCAGGCCCTTTCCGGTTTGCTGGGCATGAAGTTCAAGCTTGTCGGCGGCTACAAGTCTTCCGCCGAGGTCATGCTCGCGATGCAACGTGATGAGGTGCAGGGCATCTGTGAAAGCTTTGACAGCATCAGGAGCCGCCGTCCGGAGTGGCTCGAGAACAAGATGATCACCATCTTATTTCAGGGCGCGGCCGAGGCCCACCCGGACCTGCCGGGCGTCCCTCTGATCCAGGACCTCGCCCGCAATGCCGAAGAACGGCAGGCAATCGACTTTCTCTATGCCGGCCAAGGCATCGGCCGTCCATTCGTGGCGCCTCCCGGAATGCCGCCCGATCGCCTGGCGATGCTCCGCAAAGCGTTCGATGCGACGATGAAGGATCCTGAGTTCATCGCTGAGGTCAAAAAGCAAAAGCTCGATCTCGATCCGATGGACGGCGAGAAGCTGAGCCTGCTGATCAAGAAGGTTTATGCAACGCCGAAAGCCATTGTCGACCGCGTCAGCGCTCTCGTGAACTAACCTGTGTGCGCGCGCCGGGTTGCGCGCGCGTCGTTCTCTCGGATTCGACTTCAAGGGGAAGAGGAATGGCTGGCGGCACTCTGGCGATTCAAGGTGGAACGCTCATCGACGGACGTGGAGGACCGCCCATCGAGGATGCTGTCATTGTCATACAAAACGGGCGTTTCCAGAGCGTGGGGCGACGAGGTCAGCTTGCCGTTCCGCCGGGAGCAGAAATAGTCGATGTCACCGGCAAGACCATTCTGCCGGGTTTTATCGACGGTCACGGTCACTTTGAAGATTTTCATGGTGAATTGTATCTGCATCTTGGAATCACCACGTGCTGCCAAATTGAGATCTATCAGGACGGGGCTTGGAGTCGTGCGCA
>JAXDOO010000039.1:0-6898 GCA_034668865.1 Alphaproteobacteria bacterium | reverse complement strand
GGACTTCAAAACCGATCTGGCCGCGGTCTGCTGCGCGGCCGTAAACGCCTCGAAGCCATAGGTCGGCTCTCCGCCTGTATAACTTGATCCGTAATACGAACCGCTCGTCGGAAAACTGAACGTGAGGGCATTGACGGCCCATTTGCCCCCAGACAGCACGCCGTCTGTGATTGGAACACCAGTAGGGCTGATCGTGCTCGTTGCCGGCATTTATGGTTTCTGCCAGTGCATTTCAACGCGCCGCTAAAATTCGGCGGGACACTGAGGGATGTGGCGTTTCCGGACCCGCGCGGGCTTAATTTACTGGACGGGAGCCCGCTGCTGTTGCTGGTTAGCCCTCCGCGGTTTGTGGCGCGCTCCGTTCCTCCCTCGAGGAACGGCAGCCGGTTCCGCTGGCGTCGTGTTCTGTTCTTGATCGCGGCCCAGCAACTCGGCCACGGCGTCAATCGTAAGCATGGGCCTGCCGGTGCGTTCCTGAAACGTGTTGATCAATGCTCCAAGCCTTGCAGCGAGCGTGGTCGCGACGGTGTAGGACATGTTCAGAACGCCGACGGGTTTCCCGTTGGCTTCGAGTAGGATCATGATGTCGCCCAGCGTGGCGGTGATCCCGAAGCCGTTGAGATAAATTCTCGGTGCATCGGACGACAGCGCGTTTTGCATCCGCTGCTGTGAAAGCTGGTATTCCAACATGGAGCCTCCCCTTTCTTTATGTCTGCGAGCAATCTCTAAGGATTAAAACGACGAACTTTGAATTTGGATTGCGGCTCATTATGTGGATTTGTTTTCTAGGTTAACACGAGGTTATATAAACGCGCGTGCTATTGAGCGAGCGATTTGCCCCGCTGGAGCACTTCCCCTGGTGATATTTGGATTGCGCCCACATGAATCTAGAGAATACTTCGGACACTGGTCTGTTTACCATTTCGCAATGCGCCGCCGGAGCTTCGCGTCATGTCGTGGTCAGCCTCGGTCTGTCTCACGCTAGCGATTGGTAGGGGGAGACGATAAGGGTTCGCTCAAGGTCTACGTCACGCGGCGACTGAATCTGGCCATTTTGGATTCAAGAAGAACTCGTGGAGCTGTGCCGAAGGGATAGGCCGGCTGAAAAGGTATCCCTGAGCTTCCGTACAACCTTCCCTGCGGAGACAATCCAGCTGTTCGGATGCCTCCACGCCTTCCGCCGTCGTAGTCATGCCAAAAGCCGCCGCTAGCCCGGTAACGGCTCGGACGATCGCAAGGGAATGATCGCTATGGCTGAGATCCCGGATGAAGCTCTGATCGATTTTGATCTTGTCGAATGGAAATGAGCGCAGGTAGCTCAGCGATGAATAGCCCGTGCCAAAATCGTCCATTGAAACGCGCACGCCGAAATCATGCAATTGATGTAGCACCGAGAGGGTCCGCTCGTTGTTCTTGAGTAGCACGGATTCGGTAATCTCGAGTTCAAGGCGGCTTGCCGGCAGATGCGACGCCGCTAGAGCACTGAAGATAACGGAAACGAGGCGCGGGTTTCTAAACTGCACCGCTGAAAGGTTCACTGCGACGCGCAGGCTGCCCGGCCATGTCGCCGCATCAGCGCAGGCCTGGCGGATCACCCAATCGCCGATCGGGATAATCAGTCCAGTCTCTTCTGCTAGCGGGATGAAGTCGGCGGGTGGGATCAAGCCGCGCTCAGGATCCCGCCAGCGAAGCAGCGCCTCACATCCCGTTATCGAATTATTTTGGAGGTTCAAAAGGGGTTGATAGTGAAGCTCGAACTCTCCGCGGTCCAGCGCTTTGCGCAGACCGATTTCGAGTTGCCGACGGGCTTGCATCTTGAGGTCCATCGCGGGTTCGAAGAAGCAATAGGTCCCGCGCTCCTCGCTTTGGGCCCGGGACAGCGCCATATTGGCGTTTTTGAGCAGTTGGTCGGCATCATATCCATCGTCGGGAACCAATGCGATGCCGATGCTTCCACCGACCGCGACCTCGTGGCCGTTTAGGTGGTAGGGGCGGCTGATCGCCTCGATAATCTTCTGTGCAAGCTCGGCCGCACCCGCTGGCTGATCTCGACCGACCTGTATGGTGGCGAATTCGTCGCCGTCGAGGCGGGCTACGGCGTCCATCTTTCCGGCGCAATCGCGCAGCCGGTCGGCTGCGGCAAGTAAGAGCGCGTCGCCCACGGGATGCCCAAACGCCTCGTTGACAGCTTTAAAATGATCGACATCGAGGCAAAGCACCGCGGCAGGGTGTCCTGGTGAAGCGACTCTGAGCACCTCTTCGAGCTTCTCGCGGAAGCAAACGCGGTTCGGTAGATTGGTAAGGACGTCGTGCCTCGCCATATGGCTGATCCGCGCCTCAGCGCGAACAGTCTCCGTCACATCTTCGTGCGTGGCGACATAGCCCCCGCCGCTTAAAGCCAGCCGACTGACGCGGATGGTGCGTCCATCCTCTAGCGGGAATTGGACCGCGATGGTGCCTCCCACGGTCGCGTCGCGTCTATGGTGTGTAACGTAGTCTGGAAAGTCCTTCGGCCCGTTGCCGATCGAGTGTCGATAGGCGACGATGCTTTGCAACGACGTCCCCGGCCTAACCAGGTCAGGCGGAAGCTGATACATCTCGGCATATCGACCGTTGCTGATGATCAGGCGCAGGTCGGCGTCAAACATGCAGAAGCCATGTGGCATGTTGGTCAGAGCTGCCTCCAGCCGCTGGTGCTGCTCTTTCATTTCCTCGGCCAGCTCGTCAGCGCGCCTGACGGTCTCGCGCAAGAGCTGTGCCGCAGCCCGCCTTTCTTGCGCGCGATGGCAGAACTCGATTGCGCGCCGCGCCATTTGATTGAGCATCGATTTCGATCCTGCCTGCGATGTCCGCTTAGTGCGTCGATTGCAAGAGACTGAGCTGTTTGATCCCGCACCCGTAGGCTTACAATAGACTGGCACAACCTTTGATTCTCGCCGATCATCAGTTCGCGCCACTTTCGAAAACCCTAACGGAGTTCGGCGACTATCCATAGGACCAGTCTCGCAGGCGCGAGCGGCGTGGCTGCGGCTTTCACGATTTTGCGCGGCTCAACGCCGGAGCAGCGGTTCGCAGCTATCCCTGCCGCCAGCGTGAGATGGATGATGATTCTCTTCGTCGGATTCTCCGCTTTCAAAGAAAAATGTTCAAATTGACCACGCAGTCTTTTCGAGAAGATTACTTTGTCGATCAATTGCTGTCCCTGAGATACAGTTGGATCAAGGCCTTATATCCCACATAGGCGTTGCTTACCTTGAACTGACGGACAAACCAGATGCGACGCTACGGGCAAATTAATCTGGGCAGGCGTTTCATCGGCGACCCGTCTGGCTCCGCCGCGGTATTGGCGGCATTGCTCTTTCCCGTAGTTATCGGAGGGATCGGACTTGGGGCGGAAGTCGGGTTCTGGTACTTCAAGGAACGCCAGCTGCAGCATGCCGCCGATCTCTCCGCCCACGCCGCCGGCACTCGGAAACGAGCGGGGGATCCGGAGGAGAACCTCAGGGAAATTGCGCTCAACATAGCGTCGAAATCCGGCTTTGATGAAAGCTCCGGCACCCTCACCATCACGGCTCCCCCGGAAACCGGAGAGAACGCAGGCAATGCCGATGCAGTGGAAGTTCGGCTGACGCGCGAGGTCCCGCGCCTTTTTTCTGCAATCTTTAACGATGAGCCAGTCGCCTTGCATGTGCGCGCTGTTGCCCTGATTCGAGGCGGTCAGGAGGCCTGCGTACTCGCTCTTTCGCCTTCAGCCGCAAACGCAGTAAAGCTTTCCGGGTCTTCGCTCGTCGATCTTCAAAATTGCGACCTCGCTTCAAACTCCATGGCTTCGGACGCGATCTTGATGTCGGGAGGATCGGCTGCCCTCAAGGCAGGGTGCGTCTACGCGGTCGGTGAGATCGTCGAGACGACCAGGCTGACCCTGACGGAATGCGAGGAGGTCAAGGAATACGCCTCGGTTACCGCGGACCCCTATGCGCTGGTGGCGGAGCCCGCCGGGATTCCTAACATTCCCTGTAGCAGCCGGAACCTGGGGAATTCCAACACTGAAACGGCTTTCACACCGGCCTATGCACACGCATCGGGAATGCGGGCCGCACGTTTCTGTGGAGGTCTGAGCATTCAGGGAACGGTGACATTCGAGCCTGGTCTCTACGTCATTGATGGCGGCACTTTCAGTGCAAACGCGGGTGCAGTGATCAGTGGCACTGGCGTGACCTTTTTCCTTACCAATGGGGCGACCGCCCGATTGAACGGGAGTGCCGCTCTCGACGTGTCGCCCCCGACAATCGAACCCTATTCCGGTCTGACCTTCTTCGGCAGCCGCTCGGGGGCGGGTCTCACCCATCAGGTCAACGGCAATTCCGGTTCGATTGTCGAAGGGGCGGTCTACTTCCCCAGCTCGCACGTACAGTTCAGTGGGAATTCGAAGACGTCGGGAGGAGGAGGTTGCACTCAAGTCATCGGCGACACGGTGGAGCTCACTGGGAATTCGTCGCTTCGCTCTAGCTGTGCGGCCTCAGGCACGCGCGACGTCCTCGCCAATCGGTTCGTGCGATTGGTGGAATGAGCATAAGATGGGACAGATTGTGGATTGGTGTCTCTTCATCTGCCGGCGTAGAGCCATTGGCGAGAGTGGCGCCGCCGCGGTTGAGTTTGCGCTTTTCACTCCGATCCTCGCCTTTGCCTTGCTCGCTACCGTCGACCTGGGCCTTGCACTCTCAGAACGGATTTCCATGGACCACGTTCTCCGGTCCGGAGCGCAATTCGCTATGGAGGATCCGGGGCCGGACGAGACGAAGGCCATTCTGGAGGACACCGCCTCCAAGAACTTCGTTGTGGCCTCATCCCCCTCTTCTGACACGCTTTCGATTACTGAGGGGCTGGTTCTTTCCGTAGATCGGGTCTGCGCCTGTCTAGACAGCCCCGAAACATCCGTGCCATGCTCGACGGTGTGCACCGGGACGGTCCCGACATTCATCTTTTACCGGATGAGCGCGGCGAAGGATTATTCCGGAATCCTGTTGCGCGGGCTGTCCCTAAGCTCCTCCACGCAGGTTCAAGTGCGATGATCAGGCTGGGTCTCCTGCGCCAATGCCGGGCCCTGTTCACTGACCGGCAGGGCGGCGTAGCAGTCGAATTCGCCATCGTCAGTGTCGCACTCGTCTTTGTCAGTCTGGGTATCATAGAATTCGGACGGGCGCTTTCAGTACGGACTGAATTGTCTTTCCTCGCTGACATTGCGGCGCGGCAGATTCTTAACGACTCAAGCGTTTCCGATGATGAGGTCGACGGCAAGGTCCGTGCTGCTTTCACCAGCTCCAGACCGGAGCTCCTCGAACTGGATTTTGGCACCGAAGTTATCGACGGCAGTCAATTCCGGACGATTTCGATTCGATACCCCTTCATTCCTCTCATTCCTCAGCTGGCCAGCAACGCCATAACGTTAAGGGTCGAGGAGCGCGTGCCGGTGACCTAAGCGCCAACCCATTAAGCTGAGAATTGAACATCAATTAAATTGTCTCAAGTCACGTCAGTCCTATATCTTTGACAAATGGAGAAACACAAGAGAACTTCTTAAGCGGAGAGTCCGATGCAAGCCTGTGGTTGATTACACCGCAGCGAAGCAACAAACCTTATCGTAAGTTAGTTCTTAACCTAAGCTTCGGATGAAAGGAACCGGGGCCGGGCGGCTAGGGTTGTTCAGCCGGTCGGTGCATATCCGCACCTCGGTATCATCGCGCTGCTGGGCTACGGCCTCGGAGAGTTCGTAATGGAAGACGATGCGGTGGAGATTATGGTGCGCGCTGCCATCAGCGACGCCTTTCGCCAGCGTGGCCTCGGTCCCCAAGCGGAGCTGAGCTTCGAGTGTGGAGAACAGAGCTACGAGTTCATGGGGATAAACCTTATGCAGTCGATGCGCGCTGCCGTACGCGCCCTGAAGACCGAGGGATGGATGCTCGAGAGGGTTGATAACTCTGCACCAGACGGGGCGAACTCCTCCCTTTCGATGAGCCCGCCCCCTTCGTAACAGCGATTTTTTGAGCCCGCCGCGATCGATCTGTCGAAAAGGTTTTCCGAAAGTAGCTCTTCACCTCGACACTCCATCCGATGGTGGGCTGCAATGACCGCCATGTGCTCGGGGGTAGGCAGCACAGAGGTCACTACTTGGAAGCTGACTCGCCCCAGATTTACGGGTTATCACTTCTCGGACCAGCGGCTGGCGCGACTTCGAGGCCAATCGACCGCGATTTGCTTTCGGCGGGGCACTAGGTGTCTCTGCATTCATCTTCCCGACAGTTTAGGCGACCGTAAGGTTTAGAGGGCTACCCTCGGATCTTGCGTCATCTAGGGGCGATCCGATGCTCACCGTTTACGACTGCATCGTCGAACAACACGATCTCAGGCTTGTCGCCTTGGCCGCGCTGGTATGCGGATTGGCCTCGATCACGGCCATCAACCTGCTGAACCACGTTCGCCGAACGAGCGGGGTTATGCGAAGCATCTGGCTCTGCGTGGCAGCGATGTCCAGTGGTTTCGGCATCTGGGCTACGCATTTCATCGCCATGCTCGCTTACGCACCGGGAATCCCGAGCGGCTACAATGTATTTCTCACTGTCCTCTCGTTGATTGCGGCCATTGTGATTACCGGGGTCGGGTTAGCCACGGCGATCAAGGCATATCCGGCGGCACGCTGGCTGGGCGGCGCCATTGTGGGCGGTGGCATAGCCGCCATGCATTACACGGGCATGGCTGCATTCGAGATTGCCGGGCGCATCAGCTGGGATCCACCGCTGGTCGTCGCGTCAATTGTGCTCGGAGCGGCAATCGCCGCTGTCGCCCTGCCAACGGGACTGGCCGCGCGATCCCTGGAGAAGACTGTGTTGGGCGGCCTTCT
>JAXDOO010000038.1:0-3370 GCA_034668865.1 Alphaproteobacteria bacterium | reverse complement strand
CTGGCGCACGTCCGGCCGCGGCGCCGATTTGCGTCCGGCCATCGTCGTCAAGGGCAAGGACGGCAAGGTGATGAAGGTCGCCCGCGGCGGCGAGGCTCGCTACACCCTGGCGGTGGACGCGATCCTTTCGGTCGATCCGGGCGCCAAGGTGAAGGCGGGCGACGTGGTTGCGCGTATCCCGACGGAAAGCGCCAAGACGCGCGACATCACCGGCGGTCTGCCGCGGGTGGCGGAGCTGTTCGAGGCGCGGCGCCCGAAGGAAGCGGCGGTTATCGCCGAGATCTCCGGCACCATCCACTTCGGCAAGGACTACAAGAACAAGCGGCGCCTCACCATCGAGCCCGCGGCGAAGGGCGAAGAGGCACGCGAATACCTGATCCCGAAGGGCAAGCACATCCATCTGCAGGATGGCGACGTCATCGAGAAGGGCGAATACATCGTCGAAGGCAATCCCGCGCCGCACGACATCCTGGCCATCAAGGGTGTGGAGGAGCTCGCCGCCTATCTCGTCAACGAGATTCAGGACGTCTACCGGCTGCAAGGCGTGCTGATCAACGACAAGCATATCGAGGTGATCGTCCGTCAGATGCTGCAGAAAGTGGAAATCACCGAAGCCGGTGAGACCGACCTGATCGCGGGCGATCAGGTCGACAAGCTGGAGCTCGATGAGGTTAACGTGGCGGCCAAGGAAGCGGGTAAGAAGCCGGCGAGCGGACACCCCGTGCTACTCGGCATCACCAAGGCGTCGCTGCAGACGCGCTCCTTCATCTCGGCGGCCTCCTTCCAGGAGACCACGCGGGTGCTGACCGAAGCTGCGGTCAGCGGCAAGATCGACACTCTCGACGGCCTGAAGGAAAACGTCATCGTCGGCCGACTCATTCCCGCCGGTACCGGCGCCATGATGAACCGGCTGCGCGAAGTGGCCGTCAAACGCGATGCTCTGATCCTGGAAGAGCGGGAAAAGGATGCGGCGAAAGCTGCCGCCGCGGCCGCACAGGCTGAACAGGCTGCCTTGCCGACACCGGCGGAATAAATCGTCCGCCTTCGGCGAATGAGAATGAAAAGGGCCGCCTCCGGGCGGCCCTTTTGCTTTGGCACCGCGGAGGATTCACCGCTGGTGTGAATTTGCAATCTCTTCCCCGCCGCGCGACAATGAGCCGGCGGCAAGACAAGTCCGAGCTCAACGGGCGCAAAACAAAAGCCGGGACGGAAAAACTGAGGAGTTAGCGATGCTTTCGAAGGAAGACAACAATTCGCTCACCCGCGTCGGGCCGGGCACGCCCATGGGCGAGCTCATGCGCCGCTATTGGATTCCGGCGGCGTTTTCACATCAGGCACCCAAGCCCGATAGTCCTCCGATCCGCGTCCGGCTCATGGGCGAGAACCTCGTTCTCTTCCGCGACACTCAGGGCCGCCTGGGCCTGCTCGACGAGCGCTGTCCGCACCGCACCGCTTCTTTGTTTTACGGCCGCAATGAAGAGAATGGGCTGCGCTGCGTCTATCACGGCATCAAATTCGACGTGGCCGGCAATTGCGTCGACTTGCCCTGCGTCCCGCAGATTCCGGTCGTGCAGCATCAGAGCGTCAAGTCCTACATGAAGGCGAAAGCCTATCCCTGCATCGAGCGCGGGGACGTGATCTGGACCTATATGGGCCCGCCGGAGTTCAAGCCGGCATTCCCCGATCTGGAATGGACCGGCGTGCCGGCGGCGCAGCGCTTTGCCACCCGCCACATCCAGGAATGCAACTGGCTGCAGGGGCTGGAAGGTGGGTTCGACGCCACCCACCTGAGCTTCTTGCATGGCGGCGACGCCGAGCACAGCCGGCGCATCGTTGCGACGCTCTATGAAGTCATGCCGACCGATTTCGGGTTTGTCGTCGCCACCGGCCGCGAGCCGGAGAACGGGCCGGTGATGTGGAACATGAACGTGATGCTGATGCCGTTCCATAAGATCGTCTCGTCGATCCCGCACGCGGCGCATGTCTGGGCGCCGATCGATGACGAAACCACTATGCTCTACAGCATCAATTTCCATCCCTCGCGTCCGCTCACCGACGAGGACCTGGCGCGGGAGAAAAGCTGGCGCGGCATCCATACCGAAAACGTTCCGGGCTCCGATCACGCCATCCGCAACAAGGCCAATGATTACCTGATCGATCGCGAATTGCAGGCGAGCGGGCAGTCCTATACCGGCATGAAAGGTCTCGGCACCCAGGATTGCGCGATCCAGGAATCCATGGGGCCGATCGCGGAACGCATGCTGGAACATCTCGTTCCAAGCGACGCGGCGATCGTGAAGATCCGCAAGTTGCTTTTGCAGGCATTGAAGGATCATGCCGACGGCAAGCCATTGCCCGGCATGAAACCGGAAAGCTATCGTGTGCGCTCGGCGCGGGTTGAACTGCCGAAAGGCGCGTCAGTCGCCGAGGCCGTGGAGCGCAGCGTACGTCTCGATACGCCAGTCGCAGCAGAATAAGCTGTCGTGTGCCGGCGTCAGCATCGCTGGCGCGATCAGCTGCCGTCTTATCCTCTCCAATCGAAAGAGCACAAATGAAGGGCGCCGATGTCGTCGCAGAAATCCTCAAGCGCGAAGGGACCGAGTTTCTCGCCTGCTATCCGCGCAATCCGCTGATCGACGCCTGCGCCGAGCTCGACATCCGTCCCATCCTTTGCCGGCAGGAACGTATCGGGGTCGGCATGGCCGACGGCTTCAGCCGCATCCGCGCCGGCAAGCAGAACGGCGTCTTCGCCGCGCAGCATGGCCCGGGCATTGAGAATGCTTTCGCCGGCGTGGCGCAGGCCTTTTCGGAAAATGTGCCGGTGCTGGTGATCCCGGCCGGTTTTCCTGCGGAACGTCAGTACATCACGCCGACATTTCGTGCCGCCGAAGTCTATGCGCCGGTGACCAAATATTCGGCGATGGCTTCCTCGGTGCAGGAACTGCCGCATGTGATGCGGCGCGCCTATCAGGCGATGCGCAGCGGTAAACCGGGTCCGGTTCTGGTGGAGGTGCCGAACCCGGTGTTCGATGCGACCTTCGAGGGCACGCTCGATTACCAGCCAGTGCCGGTGATGCGCAGCGCGCCCGATCCGGAAGCAGTGAAGCAAGCAGCGCGATTGCTGCTCGCGGCCAAGCACCCCGTGATCTGGGCAGGGCAGGGCGTGCATTACGCCGAAGCGGGCGAGCGGCTCGCGGCGCTGGCTGAATTGATCCCGGCGCCGGTGGCCGCGACCAACCCGGGCAAGAGCGCGATTGCCGAAAGCCATCCGCTTGCCTTGGGCGCGTCGACGCGTTCCAGCCCGAAAATGTATTACGCGTTTCTCGAACGCGCGGATCTTGTGCTCGCGATCGGTTCCAGTCTGACCAAG
>JAXDOO010000037.1:0-4468 GCA_034668865.1 Alphaproteobacteria bacterium | reverse complement strand
CGGCACGGTGCCGGCGGCGCGTGCGGAGCACGTACGGCAGGCCTTCGCCAAAGCCGCCGCGTTCAAGCCCAAGCTCACCCGCTATGAGCGACAGCAGATCCTGCTGCGCACCGCCGAGCTCCTGCGCGACCGCAAGGAAGATTTCGCCCGCCTGATCACCGCGGAATCCGGCCTGTGCTGGAAGGATTCACTTTACGAGGCCGGGCGCGCCTATGACGTTTATTCCTTCGCCGGCCAGCTCACCATTTTGGACGACGGTGAAATTTATTCCTGCGATATCTCGCCCCAGGCCAAGCTGCGCAAGATCTTCACCATGCGCATGCCGCTCAACGGCGTCATCTCCGCGATCACGCCCTTCAATCACCCGCTCAACATGGTGTCGCACAAGATCGCACCGGCCATCGCCACCAACAATCGGGTGGTGCTGAAGCCGACCGAGCTGACGCCGCTGACCGCGCTGGCGCTGGCGGACGTGCTCTACGAAGCCGGGCTGCCGCCAGAAATGCTGTCGGTCGTTACCGGCAATCCCTCCACCATGGGGGATGCCATGATCACCGATCCAGACTGCGCCCTCATTACCTTCACTGGATCGGTGAAGGTCGGCAAATATATCGCGAGCAAGGCCGGCTATCGCCGTATCGTGCTAGAGCTCGGCGGCAACGATCCGCTGATCGTGATGGAGGACGCCGATCTCGCCAAGGCGGCGGAGCTGGCGGTCATGGGCGCCACCAAGAATTCCGGCCAGCGCTGCACCGCGGTCAAGCGCATCCTGGTGGTGGATAGCGTGGCGGACGAATTCTCCCGGCAGGTTGTCGCCAGGGCGAAGACGCTGAAATTCGGCGATCCAATGGATCCCTCAACCGATGTCGGCACCGTCATCAACGAAGGTGCGGCCAGGCTGTTCGAACGGCGGGTGCAGGATGCCGTTGGCAAAGGCGCGGTTCTGCTGCATGGCGGCCAGCGCGATGGCGCGCTCTATGCGCCGACGGTTGTGGACAAGGTGCCTTACGATTGCGAGCTGGTGCATGAGGAGACTTTCGGGCCGGTCATTCCGATCGTCCGCTGCGCCGACGACATTGCGGAGGTGATCCGCATCTCCAACTCGACGGCCTATGGGCTATCCTCCGGCGTCTGCACGTCGAAGCTCGAATACATCACCCGCTTCATCAATGAGCTCGAAGTGGGCACCGTCAATATCTGGGAGGTTCCGGGCTATCGGATCGAAATGTCGCCGTTCGGCGGCATCAAGGATTCCGGGCTCGGCTACAAGGAGGGCGTTGTCGAGGCGATGAAGTCCTTCACCAACGTGAAGACTTACTCGCTGCCATGGCCGGTTTGAACTGCACCCGGCGGTTACGACCGGAGTCTTTGTCATCGGGCCTTCATATGTCCGTGACGATCACGGAACGGAAGGCGTGTTCAAATAGGGGGAAGTCAGATGAAGCGTAAACTGGCACTAGGGGCCGTCCTCGGCCTCGCTATGGCGTGTGCAACGGCGCTGCCGGCGGCAGCGCAGAAGACCGAACTCACGATCTATACGGCGCTGGAAAACGACCAGCTCGCGCCGTTCAAGCAGTCGATCGAAGCCGCGGTTCCAGACGTCAACGTGGTGTGGGTGCGCGATTCCACCGGCGTCATCACCGCCCGTTTTCTCGCCGAGAAAGACAATCCGCGCGCCGATATGGTGATGGGCCTGGCGGCGTCCAGCCTGCTGCTGTTCGAGAAGATGAACCTGCTGGAAACCTACAAGCCCGCCGGCGTGGATGCTCTCAAGCCGGCCTACCGCGACAGCAACGAACCCTACACCTGGACCGGCATGGACGCCTTCATCGGCGTGATCTGCTTCAACACCGCGGAAGCCGGCAAAGCCAAGATCACCGCGCCGACGTCTTGGAAGGATCTGACCAAGGCGGAATACAAAGGTCAGCTGGTGATGCCGCATCCGGCGTCTTCCGGCACCGGCTATCTCACCGTGGCTGCCTGGCTGCAGACTATGGGCG
This sequence comes from Alphaproteobacteria bacterium, assembly GCA_034668865.1. Lineage (GTDB taxonomy): Bacteria > Pseudomonadota > Alphaproteobacteria > Rhizobiales > Xanthobacteraceae > CANKHA01. Next base: position 2,468 of record JAXDOO010000037.1, on the reverse strand, counting down.
AGGCGGAAGCCTGGAAATTCATGGATGCGCTGCATGAAAACATGGCGGTCTATACTCATTCCGGTTCGGCGCCCTGCGTACAGGCGGCCAAGGGCGAACGTGTCGCCGGCATCGCACTCGACATGCGCGGCGCTTCGGAAAAGACCAAAGGCGCTCCGCTCGAGGTGATCGTCCCAAAGGAGGGCGTCGGCTGGGACATGGAAGCCATCGCCATCGTCAAGGGCACAAAGAAGCTCGCGGCAGCCAAGAAAGTTGCGGACTGGAGCGCCACCAAGGGGGCGAATGAGCTCTATTCCAAGACCTACGCCGCCGTGGCCCATCCGGACGTGAAGAACATTCCGCAGAATTATCCCCCGACCGCCGAGAAGGGCATGGTGAAAAACGATTTCGCCTGGATGGCTGAAAACCGCGAGCGCATCCTGGCGGAATGGGCCAAGCGTTACGAATCCAAGGCCGCGCCGAAGTAAGGCAATCGAAAACAGGCCCCCCGGGGCTTGCCCCCGGGGGGCTATCTCGCCCACCATGTCCTTTGCCCGGAAAAGGCATTTGGGCAATCGGGCAGGGTGCCATGAAGAATCCGAACGATCCGGCATCCCACAGGGGGAATCGGTCCGGCAACGGTTCCGCGGTGCAGGCTGCGCCGTTTCTGCGTATCCGCAATCTGACAAAACGCTTCGGCGTCTTCACCGCGCTGCAGGCTGTTTCGCTCGATGTCTATCGCGGCGAATTCATCTGTTTTCTCGGGCCTTCCGGCTGCGGCAAGACCACCTTGCTGCGCGCCATCGCCGGACTCGATCCGCAGGACGAAGGCAGCATCGAGATCGCGGGCCGCGATGTGTCGCGGCTGCCGCCGGCGGCACGCGATTTCGGCATCGTTTTCCAGTCCTACGCGCTCTTTCCCAACCTGACGGTCGCCGGCAATGTCGGCTATGGGCTGGTCAACCGCAGAAAATCGCGCAGCGAGACCAACGCGCGTGTGCGGGAATTGCTGACGCTTGTCGGGCTGAGCGATCAGGAAAAGAAATATCCGGTGCAGCTTTCCGGCGGGCAGCAGCAGCGTGTCGCGCTGGCGCGCGCTCTGGCGACATCGCCCGGGCTTTTGTTACTCGATGAGCCGCTCTCCGCGCTTGATGCGCGGGTGCGCCTGCGCCTGCGCGACGAAATCAAATCCCTGCAGCGGCGGCTGGGCGTGACCACCATCATGGTGACGCACGACCAGGAAGAAGCACTCGCCATGGCGGACCGCATCGTGGTGATGAACCAAGGCGTCATCGACCAGGTCGGCGTGCCGTTGGAAATTTACCGCACGCCGACCACGTCATTCGTGGCGGATTTCGTCGGCAGCATGACATTCCTGAATGCTGAGGTGTCGGGCGCGGACCGCCTGCGCGTCGGCACGCTGGAAATCTGCTGTGCCGATGCCGGCCGCTTCACCCACGGCACGCCGGTACGGCTCGGCCTCCGGCCGGAAGAGGTTAGGGTACGTAATCTTGATTCCTCTACGCCCAACGTCATCGACGCGACCGTCACCAGCCTGGATTTTCTCGGGCCATTCTGCCGCGCACAGCTCAAGCCTGCGGGGGCGCCGGATGTGACCATTCTGGCCGATTTCTCCGCCAATCTTATGCGGGACCTGGGGGTCATGCAGGGCCAAAAGCTGACAATTGCGTTGCCGCCGGATTCGCTTCGGGTTTTTGCCAGGAGCTGAGTAGTGGCCGACGCGGTTATAACCAGCAAGTCTACGCCGCAGTTCGTAGCGCCGCGCATTGATCGTGACGCCTTGCTGTTCCGCGCCGGCATCGTCCTGCTGGTCGGCTGGCTTCTTCTCACCATCGCCTTGCCGCTCTGGACGCTGCTCTCGAAAAGCTTTCAGAATGCGGACGGCCAGTTTATCGGCCTCGCCAATTACATCCGCTACTTCTCGACACCGGCGCTGTTTAGCTCGATATTCAACAGCCTGTGGGTAGCAGTGATTTCTACCGCGATTGTTATCCCGCTGGCCTATCTCTATGCCTTTGCGCTGACCCGCAGCCGGATGAGGTTCAAAGGACTGTTTTATGCGGCAGCGCTCTTGCCAGTATTCGCCCCATCGCTGCTCTCCGCCATTTCGTTGATCTATCTGTTCGGTAACCAGGGTCTTTTGAAGCATCTTTTGTTTGGTACCTCGATCTACGGCCCGCTCGGGATCATCATCTCGCAGATATATTATTGCTTTCCGCCGGCACTGATCATCCTGGTCACCGCGCTGACGCTGGCTGACGCGCGGCTTTACGAGGTTGCCGAAGCGCTCGGAACGTCGAAATCCCGCGTGTTCCGCACCGTGACTTTGCCGGGGATAAAGTATGGCCTGATCAACGCCTGTTTCGTCGTCTTCACCGTAGTAGTCACCGATTTCGGTATCGCCAAAGTGATCGGCGGTGGTTTCAATGTGCTGGCGACCGATGCCTATAAGCAGGTCATCGGCCAGC
>JAXDOO010000036.1:0-7301 GCA_034668865.1 Alphaproteobacteria bacterium | reverse complement strand
TGCCGAGCAGGCGGAACGGCCCTTCTTCGACATGCGGCGGCCCGACATGCTTGAGGATGAGATCGAACAGCGGCTTCATGCCGTCGTCATGCGATCCTTCCAGGGATGTCGCCATCCAGCCCTGCTTAGCCGAGCCATAAAGGATCGGGAAATCGAGTTGCTCGTCGGTGGCGTCGAGCGCGGCGAAGAGATCGAATACCTCGTTGACGACTTCCACCGGGCGTGCGTCGGAGCGGTCAACCTTGTTGATCACGACGATGGGCTTCAGCCCCATCTTCAGCGCCTTGGAAACCACGAACTTGGTCTGCGGCAGCGGACCTTCCGCGGCGTCGACCAACACCAACGCGCCGTCCACCATGTTGAGGATGCGCTCTACCTCGCCGCCGAAGTCGGCGTGGCCGGGCGTGTCGACGATGTTGATGCGGGTGTCGCCCCACAGAATCGACGTGGCCTTGGCGAGGATGGTGATGCCGCGTTCGCGTTCGAGGTCGTTGGAATCCATCGCCCGCTCGACCTGGCGCTGATTGTCCCGGTAGGTGCCCGACTGTTGGAGTAGCCGGTCGACCAGGGTCGTTTTGCCATGGTCGACATGGGCGATGATGGCGACGTTGCGCAGGTTCATAACGTGTCCTGAAAATGGGAGCGCGGACCTCTGGCGCATGCCTATGCGCGCTAAAGGCCCGCGTTATTGCGCCGCAATATAGTCACCAATAGGGCGAAATCAACCAACTTTGCAGCAGAAGTTAACGGCCGCTCGATGCGGGGGTGCGGCTCCAAGGCCGGAGATGAAAACTGTCGGGCCGCGCATTTTGCAACATCAGCATTTCGCCGACACTTTCCGACGTGATCAGGCCGACAAGTCGGCCATCGGGTTCGACCACCGCCACCGCTGGCGCCGTCTTCTCCTGCAGCAAACTCAAGGCCTCCGATAGGCAGCGGCCGGCGCCGATCGTTGGAAGATCCGAGGACATGGCCTTGGCGACAGAAGTGCTTGGCCCGAAGTCTTTCACGCTCCGGATAATATCCGCGCGGGTCAGAAGCCCGACCGGTTTGCCGGCGTCATTCACCACAGGGAATTCCCCCTGGCTGGTCTGCAATAAGGTCTGGACCGCCTGTTCGATTTCCTCGTCGGGCCTGAGCGTCGCGAATCGCGTCATCATCGCCGCGCTGACCGGCACGCCACGGGACATGGCGCGCAAGGCCACCATATGCGCTTCCGACGTGGCGGCGAGATAAACGAAGATCGCGATGAAGATCAGCATCGGGTTTGAGAAAAGGCCGATGAAGCCCAGAGCGAAAGCCACCACTTGGCCGATAAGCGCTGCTATTTCCGTCGCACGCACGAACCCGAGCCGCGTGCCGAGCAAGGCCCGCAATATGCGGCCGCCGTCCATCGGAAAGGCGGGGATCATATTAAAGAGCGCGAGGAAGAGGTTGACGGCCGCGAGGCGGTCCACAAGCGAAACGCTGCCGTTCTCGAGCGCAGTGCCGCTGCCGACATGAGCTCCGGCGATTGCGATAAGGCCGACGGCGATCACCACGTTCACCAAAGGGCCAGCGATCGCGATCAGGAATTCCTGCCCCGGATCTTCCGGGATACGCTCAAGCCGCGCGACCCCACCAATGGGCAGCAAAGTTACATCAGGGGTTTGCACGCCAAAGGCGCGCGCGGTGAAGATGTGTCCGAATTCATGAGCGATGACGCAGACGAAAACCAGCAGCATGAACAGGACGGCGCTCCAGGCCGCATCGGCCCCGCCCGAGGCGTAACTGGCAGCAAAGATCCAGATCAGAAATAGCAGGAAAGTGATGTGAACACGGATTTCGGTTCCGGCAATTCTTCCGATATCGAGCGACCAGCCCATGGCAATCCTCACAATCGCGGCCTTAAATAGCTAGGTACGGGGCGACGCCTTTGCGAGCCGGGCGATGTTCAATTCGCGCGATCGATGATTGAGATATCCGCAGCAGGGAGCTAACTATGACGCAGAAACTCGCCGCTCACGAACGCCAATCGGCCCTCGCCAAGCTCTCGGGGTGGAGCGACGTCAAAGGCCGCGACGCCATTACCAAAAAATTCGTGTTTCAGGACTTCAACCAAGCCTTCGGGTTCATGACCCGTGCCGCACTGGTGGCGGAAAAAATGGACCACCACCCGGAGTGGTTCAACGTCTACAAGACAGTGGAGGTGACGCTCTCCACCCATGACGCCGGCGGCGTCACCGAGCTGGATGTGAAGTTGGCGTCGGCGATGGACAAGCTCGCGGGCGGCTGATGCGTTTTTCCTGCCCATCCGATCTCGGGCTTACGGAAGATCGGCACTCATTCAGTGGCACAGGTCGGCGGCAGCCAAACTCGTGCTTGGGATAGGTGTCACGCCCTCGGAGGAAGCGAGGCGGGTGGGGGTAGCAGCGCCTTGCCGCCGCCGTTTTCGATGACCATCTATCCCGCCATGATCCTTCAGCACGCCCTCTTCTGGGACCGGTCGGACCCGGCGAACGACGAGACGCTGGTGCGGCGCGGCTTCTGGCGCAAATGCCAACGCGTGGCCGCGCAATTGCCTTTCGCGCGCGAACTGCTTGCCGCCTATTACTGCGCCTTCGATCGCAACACGCCGCTGCATGTGAAGACCGCGTTGGTCGCCACGCTGGCTTATTTTGTCCTGCCTGCTGACCTCGTGCCGGATTTTCTCCCCGCGCTCGGTTTTGCCGACGACGCCGCTTCGCTCGCGGCAACCCTGCGGCTGGTGGCGGCGCATATTCTGCCGGCGCACCGCGACGCCGCTGACGCTGCGCTGGAAAGACTTACCCGGGAAAGCTAGGAGCAGTTTGTTAAGGCGCCGGACGCAAGATTGCCCCCGCTCGCCTGCGGCAATCCGCGCCTGTGCCGCCTTTACATTGCCGATTTCGCGATTTAACGCTGGGCGGAATAGCCGTTATGTTTCAATCGTTAGCCAGCACAATCCCACGCAGCCGCGAGCAAGCGATGACCCCGACCAGCATTTTTTCTGCCGCCAGGGCCATGACTTTCGCTGCGGTCATTGCCTTGCCGGGTGCAGCCTCGGCGCAGCCTTCGATCATCGCGCAAGAAAATTCGGCGGCCCCTGCGAAGCCGGCGGCTCCCGCGAAACCGCAAGCCAAGCCCGCTGCCGCGCCGGCAAAGCCCGCTGCTCCCGCTCAGGCCGCAAAGCCGCCACCACCTGCCGCGGCAGCGCCTGCCGCTGCAAAACCTTCGACAGGCCCGGCAGCCAAAACCACTCCTGCTGCCGCCAAGCCGGCCGCGGCCACTAAGCCTCCCGTCGCCGGCGCCAAGCCCGCCGCGACTCCGGCGGCCGTGAAGCCGGTGGCGGATGACGAGCCGAAACTGCTGGGGGAATACGCCGAGTGGCGCGCCTTTACCGCTTCCCCCAATGGTAAGAAGCTCTGCTTTGCGGTGGCCAGGCCGGGCTCCTCGCAGACCAATCCGCCCAATCGTCCGCGCGATCCGGCGTACCTCTACATTTCGACACGGCCAGCCGAAAGGGTGAAGGACGAGATCTCGCTGATCATTGGCTATCCGCTCAAGCCCAATACGGAAGTCACTGCTGCGGTCGGCCCGGCGACTTTCGCGCTCTCCACTCAGGAAGACGGCGCCTGGGTGAAGAACCCACCCGACGAGGCGAAGATGCTCGAGGCCATGCGCAAGGGCGGCGACATTGTCATCAAAGGCCAGTCCGGCAAGGGCACCCAGACTACCGACACATTCTCCCTCAAAGGCATCATCCAGGCGCTCGATCGCGTCGGGCAGGAATGTAAGTAAGCGGGCCTACATCCTTCGAGACGCTAAGGCAGTTCCGCCGCATGGTGAGGGGCGCGCCGATACCGGGAGTTACCCCAAATATCGTCGGTAAATGCGTCGCGCCTCGAAGCACGAGGCGGCCCTTACGCATCTGCTTTTATCTCTTACATCTGTGCTAGAAACCAAACCATGACCGCCCAAAACCTCGCCATCGAGAAAACCGCGCTGGAGCGCTATGTCGCGCCGGAGCAGCCGTCGCTTGTTGGCCTCTCGCGCGAGGGACTGGGCGCCGCGCTTGCCGCGGTCGGCGTGCCGCGCGCGCAGGTGAAGATGCGCGTGCAGCAGCTCTGGCACTGGATCTATGTCCGCGGGGTGACGAGCTTCGACGCCATGACCAGCGTATCGAAGGAATTACGTGCCACGCTGACCGAGCGTCATACGCTGGCGCGGCCCGAAGTCGTGGCCGAGCAGATTTCCGCCGACGGCACCCGCAAATGGCTGCTGCGGCTGCCCGGCGAGCACGCCGGCGAAAATCCGCACGAGGTCGAGTGCGTCTATATCCCGGAAACCGACCGCGGCACGCTGTGCCTGTCGAGCCAGGTCGGCTGCACGCTCAGCTGCTCGTTCTGCCACACCGGCACGCAGCGGCTCGTTCGCAACCTGACCGCGGGCGAGATCGTCGCCCAGATCATGATCGCGCGCGATCGCCTGGATGACTGGAACGCCCCCTCCCTTGATACCTCGCCCGCAAGCGGGGGAGGGAAGGGTGGGGGCCGCAAAGTCTCCAACATCGTGATGATGGGAATGGGCGAGCCGCTCTATAATTTCGAGGCGGTGCGCGATGCGCTTTTGGTGGCGCAGGACGGCGACGGGCTTGGCATCTCGCGCCGGCGCATCACGCTCTCGACTTCCGGCGTGGTGCCGATGATCCCGCGTGCGGGAGAGGAAATTGGCGTGATGCTTGCGGTGTCGCTGCATGCCGTGCGCGACGAGCTGCGCAACGAGCTGGTCCCGCTTAACCGTAAATATCCGATCAAAGAACTGCTCGAGGCCTGCCGCAATTATCCGGGCGTGTCCAATGCGCGCCGCATCACCTTCGAATATGTGATGCTAAAGGACGTGAACGACTCCATTGCCGACGCCAAGGAATTGGTGCGCTTGCTCAAGGGCATTCCAGCCAAGATCAATCTCATTCCGTTCAATCCCTGGCCGGGCACCAGATACGAGTGCTCGGACTGGGAGCAGATCGAGAAATTCTCCCAAGTTGTGTTCGACGCCGGCTATGCGTCGCCGGTGCGCACCCCGCGAGGCCGCGATATCCTGGCCGCCTGCGGCCAGCTTAAGAGCGCGACGGAGAAGCTGTCCGCCCGCGAGCGGCTGGCGCTGCGAGCCATGGCCATGACGGACTGATTGTCCATGCAGACGGCCAGGCGCGTTCTTGTCATTCTCATCGCGCTTGCTGCCGCTGGTATCGTTGCCACGATGACGGTGGTTGTGGCATCGACCTTCGCCCATCCGATCATCATTGGTTACAGACAAGTCCCCGGGTCCGATATTTACTTGACGTTGCAAGAATGGATTTACCTCGCGCGCCTTCTGTTCCCTGCCACCAGCGTGGTGACCGCGATTCCCATGATGCTGGTTATCGTCATCTCCGAGGTGTGGCAGCTGCGTTCTTTCTGGTTTTACGTATTGTGGAGCGCCACCCTGGGAGCGGTTTGGCAGGTCGTGCTTCTGCTGTTGCTCACCCTGTTTTGGCCCGGACTAGCCGACATACCCTCAGGGCTCAAATTCCTCGGTTGGGTCGAAGCGCTCGCCATCGCGACAATGGCGAGCGGCGCGGCCGGAATTGCTTACTGGATGATCGCGGGCCGGAACGCCGGATTCTGGCCTCCCATTCCGGTCGTGTCCCGAAGCGCCGAAAGCCGGTAATGCCGTGAAACTCATCGGCCGTATCTTCGTGATCTTTTTTGCCTTCCTCTTCGCCAGCTTGGCGGCGGGCGTCACCATCGCGTTTGGGCTGCTCGGATCGGACTGGCAGTTCCTGGACGAGGACCCGGTCGCCGCACGCGCCGGCTTCTGGATCGCGAGTTTTTTCGGCACCAGCTTCGCCGCCGCCGCCGCCTCCCTGCCGTTGGTGCTGTTGGCCATTCTGGCGGAAGCCTTTCGCCTGCGTTCGTTCCTATTTTATGCGCTCGCCGGCGTGGCGATCGCGCTGTTGGCCTATTACGGCACCGGTCTCGGCAATCCCTATGAGGAATCGATCGACCATGCTGGGCCGATCAACCGCGGCCTGGAACTGGTGATCGCCGTCGGCGCGGTGTTCGGACTGGCCTATTGGGTGGTGGCGGGGCGTAAGGCTGGCGCCTGGCACGAGCCGCGCCGTAGCTAAACTTGCAACCGCGTCCATTCTCCCTATAGTCCGCGCGATTTTATCGGCCCACGGTGGTCGACAACCAGGCGCGCGTTCCCATGCCCAAAGGCGACGTGAAAAAGGTGGTGCTCGCCTATTCGGGCGGCCTCGATACTTCGATCATTTTGAAATGGCTGCAGCAGACCTATGGCTGCGAGGTGGTGACCTTCACCGCCGACCTCGGCCAGGGCGAGGAACTGGAGCCCGCGCGGAAGAAGGCGCTGCTGCTCGGCATTAAGCCGGAAAACATCTTCATCGAAGACCTGCGCGAGGAATTCGTCCGCGACTATGTGTTTCCGATGTTCCGCGCCAATACGGTCTATGAGGGGCAATATCTGCTCGGCACCTCGATCGCGCGACCGCTGATCGCCAAGAAGCAAATCGAGATCGCGGAAAAGGTCGGCGCTGACGCTGTGGCACACGGCGCCACCGGCAAGGGCAACGACCAGGTGCGCTTCGAGCTCGGCTATTACGCACTGAAGCCGGACGTCACGGTGATCGCGCCTTGGCGCGAATGGGATCTCACCTCGCGCACAAAGCTGATCGAATTCGCCGAGCAGCATCAGATCCCGATCGCCAAGGACAAGCGCGGCGACGCGCCGTTTTCGGTTGACGCCAACCTGCTGCATGCCTCCTCCGAAGGCAAAGTGCTGGAGGACCCGGCGCAGGAAGTGCCGGACTATGTTTATTCGCGCACCGACGATCCGGAAAAGGCGCCCAACAAGCCGGCCGTCATCACGGTGGATTTCGAGCAGGGCGACGCGGTCGCGATCGACGGCGAAAAATTGTCGCCGGCTTCGCTGCTCACCAGACTGAACGAGCTCGGCCGCAAGCACGGCATCGGGCGGCTCGATCTCGTGGAGAACCGTTTCGTCGGCATGAAGTCGCGCGGCATGTACGAGACGCCGGGCGGCACCATCCTGCTGGCGGCGCATCGCGGCATCGAATCGATCACGCTCGACCGCGGCGCGGCGCATCTCAAAGACGAACTGATGCCGAAATATGCCGAGCTGATCTATAACGGCTTCTGGTTTTCGCCCGAACGCGAGATGCTGCAAGCGGCCATCGACAAGAGCCAGGAATATGTCACCGGCCGGGTGACGCTGAAGCT
>JAXDOO010000035.1:0-11711 GCA_034668865.1 Alphaproteobacteria bacterium | reverse complement strand
AGACCGACGTCGCGCAGCGCGCGGATCACACGCGCCTGCCGCGCGTCCTCGTCCATTTTCGGATGGTGAACCCACAGACCTTCTTCGATGATATCGGACACCGACATGCGGGGGCTGAGCGAGCCGAACGGATCCTGGAACACGATCTGCATGTCGCGGCGGAACGGCCGCATCTCCTTGAACTTCAAGCCCTGCAGCTGGTGGCCCATGAACACCACCGGTCCGTCCGACGAGATCAGCCGCAGGATGGCGAGGCCGAGCGTGGTCTTGCCCGAACCGGATTCGCCGAGCACGCCCAGCGTCTCGCCTTTGCGCACCTCGACGTTGACGCCGTCGACCGCTTTGATATGGCCGACGACGCGGCGCAGCACGCCGCGCTTGATCGGAAACCACACCTTCAGGCCATTGGTCTGCACCACGACGGGCGCCGCCGGCTGCAGCGGCGCCGGATCCGGCTTCGGCTCGGCCGCAAGCAGCGCGCGCGTATAGGGATGTTCCGGAGCGGTGAAGATGCGCTCGACGGGCCCCTGTTCCACGATCTTGCCCTTGCTCATGACGCAGACGCGATCGGCGATCTTGCGCACGATGCCAAGGTCATGGGTGATGAACAGCATCGACATGCCGAGGCGGGTCTGGATGTCCTTCAGCAGTTTCAGGATCTGCGCCTGCACAGTGACGTCCAGCGCGGTGGTCGGCTCGTCGGCGATCAGCAGATCTGGCTCGTTGGCGAGCGCCATGGCGATCATCACGCGCTGCCGCTGGCCGCCGGAAAGCTGGTGGGGATAGCTGCCCAGCCGCGTCTCCGGGTCGGGGATGCCGACCTGCGTGAGCAATTCGAGGATGCGCCGGCGCGCAGCGGCGCCCTTCATATCCCGGTGCAGCTCCAGGATTTCGCCGATCTGCTTCTCGATCGTGTGAAGCGGATTGAGCGAGGTCATCGGCTCCTGGAAGATTATGGTGATGTCGTTGCCGCGCACCTTGCGGATTTCGTGCTCCGGCAGCTGCAGCAATTCCTGGCCGTTGAAATGCACCGTGCCGGAGGGATGCCGCGCGGCGGGATAGGGCAAGAGCTTCATCACCGACAGCGCGGTGACGGACTTGCCCGAGCCGGATTCGCCCACGATCGCCACCGTCTCGCCTTTGGCGATGTCGAAGGAGATGCGATCGACCGCCAGGATTACCTTATCGCCTTGCTTAAAGGTGACCGAGAGGTCTTTCACGTCGAGCAGTTTGTCGGCGGCCAGATCCATCCCGCTCACCCGAAAGTCTTGCGCGGATCGAAGGCGTCGCGCACCGCTTCACCGATAAAAATCAGAAGTGACAGCATGACGGCGACGGTAAAGAAGCCGGAAAGACCGAGCCACGGCGCCTGCACATTGGATTTGCCCTGGGCGAGCAACTCGCCGAGTGACGGCGAGCCGGGCGGCAGACCGAAACCGAGGAAGTCCAGCGATGTCAGCGTCATTACCGATCCCGACAGGATGAAGGGCAGGAAGGTCATGGTCGCCACCATGGCGTTGGGCAACAGGTGGCGGAACATAATGCTCGGATTTGACACGCCGAGCGCACGCGCGGCTTGCACATATTCGAAATTGCGTCCGCGCAGGAATTCCGCCCGCACCAGGCCTACCAACGACACCCATGAAAACAGGAGCAGAATCCCGAGCAACACGAAGAAGCCCGGCACCAGCACCGACGAGATGATCAACAGAAGATAAAGCGACGGGATGGCCGTCCAAATTTCGATGAAGCGTTGAAACAGCAGATCGATCCAGCCGCCGAAATAACCCTGCACCGCGCCCGCCGCGACGCCGACAATAGAGGAGATAATGGTGAGGATCAGGCCGAACAGGACAGAGATACGGAAGCCGTAGATCATCCGCGCCACCACATCGCGGCCCTGATCGTCGGTGCCAAGCCAGTTGTATTCGAGGTCACGGCAAGAGGTCAGGCCCTTTTTCTTAACTACCGGCTCACATTCCTTTTCCGTCAATAGCCAGGTGGGCTTGGAAGGCGCGGGCGTCGGCAGGTCGAGATTGTGGGTGGAATAGGAGTAACGGATCAGCGGCCACACCATGAAGCCACCCTTCTCTGCGATCAGTTTCTGCAGGAAAGGATCGCGATAGTCTGCCGCGGTTTCGAAGTCGCCACCGAAATCGGTTTCGGCATAGGTGAAGATCGCCGGGAAATAGGATTTACCCTCCGCGCGAACGTAAAACGGTTTGTCGTTGGCGATGAATTCCGCAAACAGGCTCAGCAGGAATAGCGCGAGAAAAATCCAAAGCGACCAGTAGCCGCGCCGGTTGGCTTTGAAATTCTCCCACCGCCGCTTGTTGAGCGGCGACACGGCAATGCGCTTCCCTTCCGGGAGCACGGCAAGGCCCATCGGAGTAACCGCCGTCGTTTCCGGAACCGTGATGCCGCTGCGTACGTCCATCACACCTCCCGCGACTCGAAATCGATGCGGGGATCGATCCAGGTGTAAGTGAGATCCGAGATCAGGTTCACCACCAGGCCGACCAGCGAGAAAATGAACAGCGTGGCGAACACCACCGGATAGTCACGGTTCAGCACGCTTTCAAAGCCGAGCAGGCCGAGTCCGTCGAGCGAAAAGATCGTCTCGATCAGCAGCGCACCTGAGAGAAATGCGCCGACGAAGGCACCTGGAAATCCGGCTATCACGATCAGCATGGCGTTGCGAAAAACGTGGCCGTAGAGCACCTGGGTCTCGGTATTTCCCTTGGCACGTGCCGTGAGCACATATTGCTTGCGGATCTCGTCGAGGAAAGAATTCTTCGTGAGCAGCGTCATGGTGGCGAAGGCGCCGAGCATCATGGATGTGATGGGCAGCACAAGGTGCCAGACATAGTCGATGATCTTCGAGTACCACGGCAGCGCCACCCAGTTGTCGGAAGTGAGTCCGCGTAGCGGGAAGATGTTCCAGAAAGATCCGCCTGCGAACAGGATGATCAGCAGAATGGCGAACAAGAAGCCGGGAATAGCGTAACCGACGATGATCACCCATGAGGTCCAGGTATCGAAGCGCGTGCCGTCCCCGACAGCTTTCCGGATGCCGAGAGGAATCGAGATGAAATAGGTCAGCAGCGTCATCCATAGGCCGAGCGAGATGGAGACGGGCAGTTTCTCCTTCACCAGCTGCAGCACGCTGACGTCGCGAAAATAACTCTTGCCGAAATCAAAGCGCGCATAATTCCACAGCATCAGGAAAAACCGTTGATAAGCCGGCTTATCAAAGCCGAACTGCTTCTCCAGGCTCTTGATGAATTCGGGATCAAGCCCCTGCGCGCCGCGGTATTTCGAGGTCACTGTTTCAATGGCACCGCCCGGCATCTGCTGACCGGCGCCGAAGTCGCCGCCGGGCGAGCCGGAGATGCGCGAGGTGGCGCCGGTGTCGCGGCCGCTGAGTTGCGCGATGACCTTTTCCACCGGGCCGCCGGGTGCGAACTGCACCACCGCGAAGGAGACCAGCATGATCCCGAAAATCGTCGGGATCATGAGCAGCAGGCGGCGGATGAGATAGGCGGTCATGTTCGGAGGTTATCTCGTCTCAGGGCCACATCGCGAGGCCAAGGCGCATCTATATCGGCAATCAATCCGCAAGTCGCCAGCTTAGCGCGATTCCAGTTTCGCGGCCTTGACCGGGTCGTGCCACCAGGTTTCCGGAATGCCGCGCGCATAGCGCGGTTTTGCCGCCGCAGGGCGTGCGAACACGTCCCAATAAGCGATGCGATGCGATGCCAGATACCAGTGCGGTACCCAGTAACGCCCGGCCCGAACCACACGGTCGAGTGCCCGGCAGGCGGTGGTCAGGGTGGCACGCGTTTCGGCGTTGATCGCGACGTCGATCAGCGCGTCGATCGCGGGATCTGCGATCCCAGCGAGGTTCTGTGAACCTTTCGTCGTGGCCGCCTGCGACGAGAGATAAGTGCGCAAGCCGTCACCCGGGGTGGAAGAAAAGCTGAAGCGCTGCACGGTGATGTCGAAATCGAAATCGTCCACGCGCGCGCGGTATTGCACCGGATCGACCAGCCGGAGCGTCGCGTCGATGCCGAGCACGCCGAGATTCTTGATATAAGGCATGTGATGCGGCTCGAAACTCGGCTCGTCGAGCAAAAATTCCATCGTGATCGGTTCGCCCCGGGCATCCACACGCTTGCCGTTTTTGATCGGAAAACCGGCCTCCTGCAACAGTTGGCTGGCCCTGCGCAGCAGCGCGCGATCCTGCCCGGAGCCGTCGGACACCGGAGGCACGAAGGCTTCGGAGAAAACATCGTCCGGGATCTTGCCGCGGAACGGCTCCAGCAATGCCAGTTCGTCTGGCCCCGGCTTGCCTGTCGCCATCAGGTCGGAATTCTGGAACACCGAATGCGTGCGCTTATAGGCGCCGTACATGATGCTCTGGTTGGTCCATTCGAAATCGAAGGCCAGGATCAGCGCTTCGCGCAGTTTCGGGTTCTTGAACTTGTCGCGCCGGGTGTTGAAGAACCATCCCTGCGCGCCTGAAGGCGTGTCGTCGGGTAATATCTCGCGCTTGACGCGCCCGTCGCGAAGCGCGGGAAAATCATAGCGTGTGGCCCAGACGCGAGCGGTGAATTCCTCGCGAAAGAGATAATTTTTTCCGGTGAAGGCCTGAAACGCCGCCTCGCGATCGCGATAGAATTCGTAGCGTAGGATGTCGAAATTATTCAGCCCGAGGCGCGCCGGCAGCTCCGCGCCCCACCAGTCCTTCACCCGCTCGTATTCGATATAGCGGCCAACCTCGAAACGCCCGACCTTGTATGGGCCGGAGCCGAGCGGTGGCTCCAGCGTCGACTCCTCGAAATTCTTCACCGCGTAATAGGCGCGCGAAAAGATCGGCAGCGTCGCTACGAATAGCGGCACGTCACGTCCGCGCTTGGGCGCAAAGCGCACGACAACGGTATCGTCTCCTTCCGCTTCGCTGCCGACCATATCGCGCGTGAGCTGCTGAATGATCGGATGGCCTTTCTGCTTCAGCGTTGTGAGCGAGAAGGCGACGTCCTGTGCAGTGATGGGCGTACCGTCGTGGAACTTCGCCTCCGGCCGCAGCAGGAAACGATAGGTCAATCCATCGGCGGAAATGCGCGCCGTGCGCGCGGCCAGGCCGTAGAGGCCATCGGGCTCATCCGCGGCCGAGGCCATCAGCGCCGCAAAGGTCAGCTCCATGCCCTGCGCGGCATCGCCTTTGAGGATGTAGCTGTTAAGTGAATTGAAGGTGAGGAAATTCTGATTGTACTGCCGCGTCGAGCCGACCTGGGAGAACAGCCCGCCCTTCGGAGCGTCCGGGTTGACGTAATCGAAATGCTTAAAGTCCGCCGGATATTTCAGGTCGCCGAATGCGGAGATGCCGTGGCGTTCCGGCTCCTCCTGCGCCAAGGCAGCGGGTGTTGCGAAGGCAGCGACGGCCCCGGCGCCGAGAAGGAGCGTCTCGCGGCGCGTCGGCCATGCTTTCACGAACGCGACCCGGTCTTGGAAGCCTTGGCTTCGTCCCACCACCAGATCGTCGGAAAAGCCGCCATGCCGTAGGTCGGCATCTTTTCCGGGCGCGCGAAACGGTCCCAGCGCGCGGTGCGCACCTTGTCATAGGTGAATTGCGGCACCACGTAGTGATTCCAGAGCAGCACGCGATCGAGTGCCTTAGTGGCGGCAACCAGTTCTTCGCGGTTCTTGGCGAAGATGACCCGCTCGATCATCGCATCCACGGCCGGATTCTTGATGCCGACGAGATTGCGCGAACCAGGCTGATCCGCCGCTTGCGAACTCCAGAATCCGCGCTGCTCGTTGCCGGGGGAGAGCGACTGGCCCCAGTTGGTGATAACAATATCGAAGTCCCAATTGCGTTCGCGGTTGGCGTATTGCGCATCATCAACGGTGCGAACTGTGATGTCGATCCCGAGCCGCTCCAGGGACGGCTTGTAGAATAGCACGAAGCGTTCGGTGTTCGGATTGTCCACCAGGAATTCGACGCGGAAAGCCTCCCCGTTCTTGCTATCCACCAGCTTGCGGTCGCGCACTTCAAAGCCTGCTTCCTTCAGCAAGCGCACCGCTTCGCGCAGGTTGTTGCGGACGTTTTCGGGATTGCCGCCGACCGGGTTGGTATAGGCCCGTGTGAAGACTTCCGCTGGCACCTTGTCGCGTATGCTTTCAAGAATCTTCAGCTCCTCACCTTGCGGCAGGTCACGCGCCGCCAGCTCGGTGCCCTCGAAGTAGCTCGCGATGCGCTTGTACTGCCCGTAGAACAGCTGCTTGTTCATTTCCTCGAAATCGAAGGCATAGTTGAAGGCGCGGCGCACGCGCGCGTCCTGGAACTTGTCGCGGCGGATATTGAAGGCGAAAGCCTGCATCACGCCGACATTGCGGATGGGAAATTCCTCAAGCATCACCCGCTTTTCTTGGACGGCGGGGAAATCGTAGGAGGTCGCCCAGCTTTTGGCGCTGTTCTCGGTGCGCCAATCGACGTGATCGGCCTTCAACGCTTCCAGCGCCACGGTGGAATCGCGGAAATATTCGAAGCGGATCTGATCGAAATTGTCCCGCCCGATATTCACGGAAATGGCCTTACCCCAATAATCCTGCACCCGCTCGTACACGATCGTGCGGCCGGGAGTGAATTCCTTGATGCGATAGGCGCCGTTGCCAAGCGGGGCTTCCAGGGTGGTCGCCCCAATGTCGCGCTTGTTGCCGGATTTATCGGTGCCTTCCCAGTAATGCTTCGGCATCACGCTGAGCTGGCCGACAATCTGCGGCAGTTCGCGGTTGCCGGGCTGGTCGAAGGTGAAAGCGATCTCGCGTTCGCCGATCTTTTCCGCCTTGGTGACGTGACGATAATAAGCGGAGAGCTGCGGGTGATTCTTCTTGAAGGCTTCGAGCGAGAAGATCACGTCCTCCGGCGTCACGGGCTTGCCGTCATGCCATTTGGCGTTGGCGCGCAGGCGGTAGGTCACGGAGGAGTAATCGTCGGGATAGCTCACCGACTCCGCCAGCAGCCCGTATTCAGCCGACACCTCATCAAGCGCCGGCGCCATCAGGCTATCGTAGAGAAGATCGACGCCCGCGGCGAGGTTGCCTTTGACACCCGACACCACGAGATTGAGATTGTCGAAGGTCTGGCCGCCGGCGATCAGGCGTACCGTGCCGCCCTTCGGTGCAGCCGGATTGACGTAATCGAAATGCTTGAAACCCGCGGGATAGCGAAGATCGCCGAATAACGACAATCCATGCCGCCAACTGGGCGCAGATGCTGCCGCTGCGGATTGCGCAGCAGCCGCGCGTCCGCCGATCGCGCTGAGCGCCGGTGAAGCAAGGGCGAAGACGCCGGCTTGGAAGACGGCTCGTCGGGTCAGGCGCACGGTAATACTCCGCAATAAGGACCGGGGCGACCTAGCAATTCAGGGATTATGTCGGTTTTTGGAAGGACCGCCAGTGAACTCCCGGTAAGTTGAAACGCGCTGACAGGGCAGGTGTTTCCATGCAAACGCAGAACGGCCAGGCAATCGCCCGGCCGTCGTAGAATTAATTTGACGTCGTTGCTGCAACTCAGCGTTTCGGGGCCGCCTGGCCCGGTTGCGCACCGGCATTGCCGGGCTGGGCGGGCGCCGCTCCGGGCGGGTTCTGTTCCGCAGGCGGCTGGCCCGAAGCCGGAGCTTCCGCAACCTGAGGCTTGGGCACCGGACTGTCGGCGCGATTGCGCAGAAATTCGATCACATCCGCCCGTTCGCTGCCGCGAGGGAGTCCGGCGAAGGTCATCGATGTGCCCGGGATATAGCCGGTAGGCCCGGCAAGGAATTTGCTGAGTTCCTCGAACGTCCATTCGCCGCTCTTGGCCTTCATGGCGGCGGAATAGTTGAAGCCGGGGGCCGACGCGCGCTGACGTCCGACAACGCCCCAAAGATTCGGGCCGACTTTGTTTGGGCCGCCCTTCTCGAAGGTGTGGCAGGCGACGCATTTCTTGGCCGAAGCTTCGCCCCGCTCGAGCGATGCTTTTTGCAGCAGCGTCTCGATCGGCTCGGATGCAGCCGGCGCTGCGGCACCGCCTGGCGCGGCGGGCGTCGGCTCCGCCACGGCGATCGCATAGCCGGGCTTTGCAGGTTTCGGCGCGGTGAACAGCGCGCCGGCGGCGATGTTCACCGCCAAGAGGAAAAGGCAGGTGCCGAGGACCGCACCCAGGATCTTGTTGAGTTCAAATGAGTCCATCGAAAAGTCGGCTCCGCGGGAGGATGAGGCGAATTCAAGCACGAGCTTGGGAAGCCCGCGGCGGCGCAGAGATAACCGGTTTGCCTGACCCCTGGCAACCCGTATAACCACGCCGGAACCGGCGATAAATTGCATTCCTGGCCGGGTCTTGCGCGGGGCGGCTGGGGCAATGGCCGAAAGCGACCTGTTGATCCTGATTCCGGCTCGCCTGGCCGCCGCCCGGCTTCCGGGCAAGCCGTTGGCGGACATCGCCGGTGAGCCCATGATCGTGCATGTGATGCGGCGAGCGCAGGAGGCGGCGCTCGGGCCGGTGGCTGTCGCAACGGATGCGCGCGAGATCGCCGAGGCGGTGCAAAAGGCGGGCGGTCAGGCGGTGATGACTCGGGCCGATCATATTTCCGGCTCTGACCGCGTCTTCGAGGCTCTCACGACGCTCGATCCGCACGGCCGCGCGCGCGTCGTGGTCAATCTGCAAGGTGACCTGCCCACCTTGTCGCCGCAGGATTTGCGCGCGGTGCTGGAGCCTCTGGCCGATCCGGCGGTGGACATCGCCACGCTGGCGGCTGAGATAAAAGAGCCGGCTGAAAAGACCAATCCCAACGTGGTGAAGGTGGTGGGCTCGCCGATCTCGCCCCGTCGCCTGCGTGCGCTCTATTTCACCCGCGCCACCGCGCCCTTCGGCGAGGGGCCGCTCTATCATCACATCGGGCTCTATGCCTATCGGCGCGCGGCCCTCGAGCGCTTCGTTGAGCTGCCGCCCTCCCCGCTCGAACGGCGCGAGAAGCTGGAACAGTTGCGGGCATTGGAAGCCGGCATGCGGATAGACGTCACCATCGTTAGCAGCGTGCCGCTCGGCGTCGACACCCCCGAGGAGCTGGCGCAAGCGCGCGTTGCGTTGACTCGCTCAAGCAGAAGCGCGTAACGAACGGCCATGGCGAAACGCAAGAGAATCGCATTTCAGGGCGAGCAGGGGGCCAATTCGGATCTCGCCTGCCGCAAAGCCTATCGTAATTACGAGCCGCTGCCCTGCCCGACCTTCGAGGACGTCCTCGTCGCGGTGCGTTCCGGCAGAGCCGACCTCGCCATGATCCCGATCGAAAATTCAGTCGCCGGACGGGTCGCGGACATCCACCACCTGATGCCGCATTCCGGCTTGCATATCGTCGCCGAATATTTTCTTCCCGTGCGACATCAGCTGATGGCGCCAAAGGGCGCCACGCTGAAGACGCTGAAGACGGTGGAAAGCCACATCATGGCGCTCGGCCAATGCCGCAGGACGCTGCGCAAGCTGCGGCTGAAGTCGGTGGTTTCCGCCGATACCGCGGGTTCGGCGCGCGAGATTGCAGACTCCGGTGATCTGACGCGGGCGGCGATCGCTTCCGAGCTGGCGGCGAAAATCTACAAGCTGAAAATCCTCAAGCGCAACATCGAGGACGAGGATTACAACACGACGCGCTTCATTGTGCTGTCGCGTCAGGCCAAGTGGGCGCCCCGCACCCACAAGGACCTGATCACCACTTTTGTCTTCCAGGTGCGCAATATTCCGGCTGCGCTTTACAAGGCGCTTGGCGGCTTCGCTACGAACGGCGTCAACATGACCAAGCTGGAAAGCTACATGATCGAGGGCAGCTTCTCGGCAACGCAATTCTACGCCGACGTGGAAGGTCACCCGAAGGAGCGCGCGCTAGAGCTGGCGCTGGAAGAGCTGGAATTCGTCACTCAGCCGAAGACGCTGAAGATTCTGGGCGTGTATCCCGCGCACCGCTATCGCGAGACGTTTCGGTAGCGTCAGCCGCCGCTAAGAGGAGTTCTTGCCATGAGCAGCGATCCAAAACTGCGGCGAACGCTGCATTTTAGATTCACGATGCCGAATGCGGATGCGGCCCAGATCGCGGCGATGGTCAAGGCAATGGCGCCATTCTACCAGATGTTCGGCGATACACGCATACGCTTGCTGCAAAACGTCGACGATCCTGCCAAATTTACACAGGAGATTGAATACGATGCGCCCGAAGGCTTCGAGATAAACCGCCAGCAGATCGCCAGCGACGCTCGGATGCAGACGTATTTGCAAGCTTGGCGCTCGATGTTCCCCGGCGCTGTCGAAGTCGACGTTTACAAGGAAGTGTAAGGCGCGATCAGATCGTCTGGTTGTATTCGCCGACTTCCGGGAATTTGCGCAGCACCGCGTCCACCGACTTGAACATGTCCCGCATGCGCTGCTCCGATACCGGGCTTTCCACTACCACGACCAGTTCGGGTTTGTTGGATGACGCCCGCACCAGGCCCCAGGTGCCATCCTCGACGGTGACGCGCACGCCGTTGACCGTGACGAGGTCGCGGATCGCCTGGCCGGCGACTTTCTCGTTCTTGGCTTGGGCTTCCTGGAACAGCGCCACCACCTTGTCGACGATCCCATATTTCACTTCATCGGCGCAGTGCGGCGCCATGGTGGGCGAGCCCCAGGTCTTCGGCAGCGCGTTCTTCAGGTCCGCCATGCTCTTTTCGGGATTGCGGTCGAGCATGTCGCAGACCGCGAGCGCGAAAATCAACCCGTCGTCATAGCCGCGGCCGAACGGCTTGTTGAAAAAGAAGTGGCCCGATTTTTCGAAACCCGCCAGCGCACCCAGCTCGTTCACCCGCCGCTTGATGTAGGAATGGCCGGTCTTCCAGTAATCGGCCTTCACTTTGTTCTGTTGCAGCACCGGGTCGGTAATGAACAGGCCGGTCGATTTCACGTCGACAACGAAGGTCGAGCCGGGATGCAGCGTGGACATGTCGCGCGCCAGCATGACGCCGACCTTGTCGGCGAAAATTTCGTCGCCGGTATCGTCCACCACACCGCAGCGGTCGCCGTCGCCGTCGAAGCCGAGCCCCACGTCCGCCTTCACGCGCAGCACCTCGTCGCGCATGGCGTGCAGCATCTTCATGTCTTCGGTATTCGGATTGTAGTTCGGAAAGCTGTGATCGAGTTCGCAATCAAGCGGCACCACTTCACAGCCGACGGCTTCCAGCACCTGCGGCGCAAAGGCGCCCGCAGTGCCGTTGCCGCAGGCTACAACGACCTTCAGCTTGCGCTTGAGCTTCGGGCGCTTCGTCAGGTCGGCGATGTATTTCGCCGGGAAATTCTCCACGAAATGATAGGAGCCGCCGCCCTTGAGGTCGAACTTGGCGTTGAGCACGATCTCGCTCAGGCGGCCCATCTCGTCCGGGCCGAAAGTGAGCGGACGCGCGGCGCCCATCTTCACGCCGGTCCAGCCGTTGTCGTTGTGCGAAGCCGTGACCATGGCGACGCAGGGCACGTCGAGATCGAACTGCGCGAAATAAGCCATCGGCGTCATCGCGAGGCCGATGTCATGCACCTTGCAGCCCGCCGCCATCAGGCCGGACACCAGCGCCATCTTCACCGACGCGGAGTAGCCGCGGAAATCGTGCGCGGTGACGATCTCCCGCTTCACGCCCATTTCACCGATCAGGGT
>JAXDOO010000034.1:0-4460 GCA_034668865.1 Alphaproteobacteria bacterium | reverse complement strand
TCATCTTCTCCAGACTGCCGGAAAAGGCCATGCTAGCGCTCCTGCAGGTTCTTCAGCGCGCGCAGCACGCGGCGGACGCATTCCTCGATCATATCGTCGCGACCTCCCGGCCTCTCGCCCCGCTCATCGCCACTGTATGCGACTTCCGCTCCGTCCGACTTGCTTGCAACCGTCGGGCCGGCGGTGCTGTCACGCACATGCATACGGATGCCGATTTCGTTGATCTCCAAAGGCATTGCAGTCCTTCTGTTTGCGCGGTGAGGCAAGGTAACATCGCCGTCTGCGCCGACATCCCTGCCGGAAGCCTCACCGTCAGCCCTTTTGCAGCCGCGCCGTCAGCGCCGCGACTTTGCCCGCCGCCGACGCGGCCCCGCCCAAGTTCACGCGCTCGAAGTAATTATAGGAAAGCTCCATCGTCTCGATCAGGATCTTGTTGTCTTCGGAGTTCAATGAACTGACGCTGGTTTTGATCGGGTAAGCGTTCGCGAATGCCCAGGCGATCGAGGGAGTTCCGCTCTCATTCAGGAGCGTCACCAACATATTCTGCGGAAGGATAGGCAGTGACATGCCGGAGCCGACGGTCTGCCCAACCCATTCAAGTAAAAATGAATCCCGGGTGACAGCACCGCGCTTGAGCACAAGATTCGGATACTTGCCGTGCGTCGGGAGCCGATGCACGAAGCGGTTCTCGCCTCCCTCGATCACCTCCTCGGTCAGGAACTCCGCTTCGATCCCGGAAATATCCTGGAAGCTCGCATCGATGCGTGTGAGCAGGCTCAAGGCCGTCGCCGAGCCGATAACGGCGACGGTGAACGAGAACGCCGGCGGCGGATAATACGCGTCACTCATCGGGTGATTAGGGCGCCGAGACTTTCAGGGTCTCGAACGCGATCTCAACCGACTCCACCGCGACCTCGTTGCCTTCCGACTTGAGGTCAGTGCCGGTGACTTTGGTGGGCCACGCATTGTTGAGCGTCCACACCATCTTGGGATTGCCTGCTTCATCCATCAAACTGATTACAACGGTGCGACGTTTGATGGTGTTCATTTTGATCTCGTCGAACCAGGTGAACAGCCGGGGATCCGACACGAAGATGCCCTTGCGCATCGTGACGTTGCCGACTTTGCCGAGTCCCGGCAGTTTGATCGGATAAAAAATAGGGCTGTTGCCGTGGCGATATGAGATCGGCTGCGTCTCGCTGTCGAGGCCGGTGACTTCCTGAAAGCTGACGCTGTCGTCGTCGCCCAGCTTCACTGAGAAATAGAATTTCGGTAGCGGCCATATTTTGTCTTGTACTTCGCCTGCCATGGAACCCTCCGATTGGGTATTAAGAGTTTCGCTGCTTGCTGATCAAGTGGAATGTCGGGCGGAATTCCCTTAGCCCATTGCTCCCATCCTCTGCTTAAAGGTGAGTTCGATGAATTCCGCGGGATGGATCATCTGCAACGTCACCTGCACGATCATGTAGCCCTCTAAAATATCCAGATCGGTCATGGTGCTGCCCTTGCCGCACTGCACGGTGAACGCCTCGCTCGCCTTGTCGCCCATCAGCCCGCCCTGCGACCATAGATTCTGCAGGAAATTCGAGACCATCGCCGTGACGGCGACCCAAGTCGAACCGTTATTGGCGGCGAATACGAACTGGTTGAGCGCGGTCTTGATCGACTGTTCGATGTAGACCGAGGTGCGGCGCACCTGGATGTAGCGCCAGTCGAGGCTGTTGCCGTCGAGGGTGCGCGCGCCCCACACCACCGGTCCGCGGCCGACGAACTCGCGGATGACGTTGACCGACTTGCCGCCGATCGGCGCGTTGAGCGGTCCCTGCAGGTCTCCATTGATGTTTACGTTCGGTCGTAAAACGGAATTTAAGGTGACATTGGCGGGCGCGTTCCATACTCCTCGCGTGGAGTCGATATAAGAATAGACACCCGCCATGGCGCCGCTTGCGGGCAACAGGCTCATTTTGGTCGCGATGATAGTTTGGATCTGTCCCATGAGCGGTATGGCATTGACGAGGTTCTGATCCAGCATGGTAACAGCGCTGGTGTCTTTTGGATGATCCGCGTTGGTCGGATCGAGCCTTTTGATCAAAGGCATGATTTGTTTTGTGAATGCCGGATTGTCGTTGTCCGTCGGACCTTGCTTACCAGGCGCAGTGCCGGGATACAGATAGGAAGCTTGATTTGTCAGGATAGTTGTCAGCAGTCCGGTCTGCATGGTAGCACTAATGCTGGTGTAAGTGATTTCACGCGGAGTGATGACGGAAGTCACCAGGAAGGGGAAATAAGCCATTCCATAGTTGAGATACCTCTCCCCGATGCCGGTTCGGAAAGCCTCGATCCGGTCGTCGATTTCCTTGCTCAGATCGACAGCCGGCAATCTCGGATCAAGAATACCCGTACCATAGATGTCGAGGATCGCGACCCGGTCCTGCAGGTCGGCGCATTGTTGCAACATCTTCTGGCAGATTTCGTGGAACTCGCCTCCTGTCCCCAGAAGCACCGCGTCCGGAACGACGAGCATCGTTGGGCCGACCTGCTCCCTGATCGCATCCAATCCGTCATCGAGGCTCGTTTTAGTGACGGGGCTGAGTGTTTTCTTGCTGTCCGTGTCAGTAGTGGCATACGGACCGACCGAAACGACGAAGCAGGGTCCCCCGCCATTCTCGTAGAAGAGCCGTACGCTGTCGTAGAGCGTGAACGTGCCTAGCGCGGGGTTGCCGGCGTCCACGGAGTGGTCCGTTAGCGCTAGTTCCGCCATGGCGTGGATCGGAACCTCATGTGTACGCTCCAGGGCGTAGTACGTTGGAACGAATGTCTTTTTGCTATCGTCCCAAATCTGGGCCATGAAATCGTAATTGGTCGCCGTGGGACTCGTGACCTGCTTGATGTCATAGATCGGATAGAAGGCGCCGCCGAACACTTGTTGATAATCGGCCAGCGAGTTGATTGCGACCGGCTTCAGATAAGCCGGCTTGCCCCCGATGCTGGCCTGCTCGGTATAGCCGATGAAGGCGGGAACCGCGGTTTGCACTCCGGGCACCGATCGAGGGAACGCGTTCAGCTCGGTGACATAGACGCCGGGTGTCCTTCTATTCTTATAGGTCGACATTAACTCATCCTCGACAAGTTAGGGGGCGGGGAGGCGGATAGACCGAAAAAAATGTTTCACACATAGACGTAGATGTCCGAGTAGGCTTGGATGCGGTGCTCCGCGCCAGGGTCCGCCGGTAGACGTGAGGGCGCACCCTTCTGCGCTTTCGCCCGCAGCGCCCGCATGCGTTTAACAGCGCCCGCGTGAGAGACGCGCGAACCGCCGAAGAAATGCCGGATCAGCTGCCGGCATTCCTCGCCGTCTTCCGCCTCTGGGCACACACTTCGCGCGAAGTTGAGCCGCGCCATCGCACTGGTCCGTGGCAACACTTGCTTTCCGGCGACCGGCAGGCGATCGATCACGACATCGTCCTTAGGCGAATCGCCATAACGTCCGCACAGGCGGAACACGAAGCGCGATTGTTGCCGCAGTCGGAGCGGCTGCTCGGAAACAAAGCGATAGGCTTTGGCGCCGTTCGGCAGGATGACGCCGCATGGTCCGGCAAAGGTGACTCCCGACGTACTGTGTATGCTTAATTGCCCTAATGTTTGTTTCAGCGCCGGCGGCGGCAGAACGACGTAATAATTCCAGACGGTTGCCCGTGCCTCGAAGCTCAACAAATACTCGACCGGAAGTATGTTCGCTTCGGCCTTTCGGGCAAGATTCTGCACCGGATAGAGGCCCTCCGCTTGCGCAGTCGGGGCGCTGAACAGGAGATCGACGAATGCGAGTGGCGTCGCAGTCGCTGCGACGGTGTACAGATATTCCCCTATAAGCGACCTTGCCCCGCCCTTGCGAACATACGCAATCGCATATTTGTCTTCGGGGAGCGACGAAAAGTTAAGATTGACGGTGTCGCGGCAGCGGTTAGGCGCCGGCGGCGGAAGCGATTCCAGCCATTCGCCACAGCGTGCCACGGGCGGCTTTGACGCCGGCGGCCAGGGGGGGCAGCGCGGCTCGCACAAGACCACTTCGCCGGAGATCGCGCGCACTTCCACGCCGAGAACGTCGTTCGGTAGCGACACAGGAAATTGCGGTGGAATGACGGGCAACAGTTCGTCCTCGCTGACCTGCGTGTTCGAATTGAGGATGATCTTGCCGTCTTCCGGATCACGATGAGCGGAAAGATTGCTTAAATAGAAATTCCGTTCAGTCGAGTTGAGATTGATCGGAATATCTGTGACGCTGATAAAGTCGGGACTGCGTGACGCCAAGGTGAACGATAGCCGGGTCCAGAACTGCTCCTCCCCTTGGTCCAGCTTTTCGCCTCGGCGTCTCAGATACAAGATCAGATCCGTGCGACGCGCCGTGTCATAGAGGACCGAGAATCCCGTGCCTTCGTCGCGGAACAGAAGCCCAAGCGTAT
>JAXDOO010000033.1:0-6729 GCA_034668865.1 Alphaproteobacteria bacterium | reverse complement strand
GCAGAAAGGCTCGATAGGAACTTCAAATCGAAAAGCGGCACTAGAATCATAAAGTTGCTAGTGCCCCCTTTGCTTCCGAAGTTCGTGTCAGAGGGTGCCGCGCTGTATCACGAACTTCGGAAGCGGGCCACTAGTCGTCTTCCGGAAAGCGGCCGCCGATCGCGGGTGCCGCCACCCGCCCGGAATAATTCGGACGATCGCTTTCCTTCGCCGGTTTGTCCACCAGACTAAGCGCAGCGCGCATCTGCCCGCCGGCGCGATTGAGGATGTCGTTCGCCTCGTTCAGGTTACAGCCATGCAACAACAAGACCGCGATCTTCAGATTGCCTCCTGCCAAGGCAAGCGCAGCGCGGGCGTCATCGCCGTCATGGCCGGTGAGCCTGGTCAAAATGCGCTGGCTGCGCTTCACAAGCTTCTCGTTCACCGCCTGCAAATCGACCATCAGGCCGTCATAGACGCGGCCGAGCAACACCATCACCAGCGACGATAAAACGTTCAACGTAATGCGCTGTGCGGTGCCGGCATTCATCCGGGTCGAGCCGGCGATCGGCTCCGAGCCGGTATCGAGCCAGATCGGATGATCGGCTTCCTTCAGCAGCGGGGTGTCCGGATTATTGGCGATGCCGATAGTGAGCGCGCCGCGCTTCTTGCCTTCGCGCAGGCAAGCGAGCGTGAACGGCGTGGTGCCGCTGGCCGCGACTGCGATCAGCACGTCTTTCGCGCCGACCTCGTGGTCCTGCACCAACCGATGCGCGTGCTCGAATTCGTCCTCGGCGCCTTCCACCGCGCGGGTCATGGCGTCCTGGCCGCCGGCCATGAAGAGCAGCAGCCGATCCTCCGGCCAGCTGAAGGTGGGCATCAATTCGGCGCCATCCTGCACCGCCAAGCGCCCGGAGGTACCGGCGCCGGCATAGATCAGCCGTCCGCCTTCCTTCAGCAACGCTTCGATGGCGATTGCCGCCCGCTCGATCGCCGGCCGCACCGCGCGCACGGCGGCGACCGCGGCCAGTTGCCCCTCAATCATGGCGTCCAGGATGTCCGCGGGCTCCCAGAGGTCGAGATTCGTGTAACGCGGGCTCGGACGCTCGGTATTCATGGCTCACCCCAGGGCTTTAGCCGCTGAAGACAACGCGATTGATCCAAAATCGTTCTGGCGCGTTAACAACTTGACGGGGCTAGGGAAACGGAGTTCCGGAATGCGTCCCTTGGGCCCAAACGCGCTGCTACTAGGTATTGACGGCGGCGGCACGCGATGCCGGGCGCGCCTGAGCGACGCTACGGGTGCAAAACTCGCGGAAGCAACCGCCGGCCCGGCTAACATCCGCCTCGGCCTGGAACGCAGCTTTTCAGCGATTCTCCAGGCAACCACAGAATGCCTGGTCCAGGCCGCTCTCTCAAGCAAGGATTCCTCCCGCGTCACCGCCTGCCTTGCGCTCGCCGGGGCGAGTGAGCCCGAGCATCTGGCCGCGGCGCAGGATTATCCGCATCCCTTCCGCCGGGCGATCGTCACCACCGATGCGCATGCCGCATGTGTCGGCGCGCATGGCGGCCGTGACGGCGGCATTATCATCATCGGCACCGGCAGCATCGGTTGGGCGGAGCGTAAAGGGCTGCACTATCGCATCGGGGGCTGGGGTTGGCCGATCTCCGACGAAGGCAGCGGCGCCTGGATGGGCCATGAAGCGCTGCGCCGACTGCTCTGGGCCTATGACGGGCGGATTGATTGGTCGCCGCTATTGCGCGCGCTTTTCGCGCGGTTCGAGCAGGACCCGCATGCTATCCTGCAATGGACGCTCAATGCTTCACCGCGCGACCTCGGCTCGCTTGCGCCGCTGATCGTGGAGCATGCGGCACAAAACGATCGTGTCGGCCGGGAGCTTATGCGAATGGCGGCAGTTCATATCGACGGCCTGGCGGAACGCCTGATCTCGCTCGGAACGCCGCGGCTGTCGGTGGTCGGCGGTCTCGCCGAGTATGTCGCACCGTGGCTCTCGCCAGTCACCAAATCTCACATCGTTGCGCCGGAAGGCGATGCGTTGGATGGCGCGCTGCGTCTGGCGCGGCAGACCGCCGTACGCCCCTACTCTCCGCTGCTCGAGCGCGCCTGATGGCCGAGCGCGATCGCCAGATGGCGACGGAATTCCGCGAGGCGCCGGAGGTGGTGTTGCGCCAGGGGGAAGCGCTCGCCGCCCCGCTGGCGGAATTGGCTGCCCGGCTCAAACGCCGACCGCCCGACGTGGTGGTGACCTGTGCGCGCGGTAGCTCGGCGCACGCCGCCACCTTCGGCAAGCATCTGTTCGAGCGACATCTCGGTATTGTCTGCGCGCCGGCGGCGCCCAACATTGCCAGCGTCTACCGCAAGCAGATGCGGCTGAAAGATCAGCTCTTCCTTTCCATCTCGCAGTCCGGCCGGAGCGATGACCTGGTCGAATCCGCGCGTATGGCGAAGGCGTCCGGCGCGATTACCGTGGCCATGGTCAATGACACGGCCAGCCCGCTGGCGGCGGATTCCGATATCGTGCTGCCGATCGGCGCCGGGCCCGAGCAAAGCGTGGCGGCGACCAAGACCTTCGTGGCCTCCCTCGCGGCATTGCTGCGGCTGACTGCAGCATGGACGGAAGATGCGGATTTCGCCGCAGCGCTCGAACGCTTGCCGGACCGGCTGGCGGCAGCCTCCGACCTTGATTGGAGCGCTGCGCTGGGCGCGCTGACCGAAGCGACCAGCCTGCTGACGCTGGGGCGGGGGCCGACGCTTGCCATCGCGCGTGAGGCGGCGCTGAAATTCAAGGAAACCTGCGATCTGCCGGCCGAGCCTTTCAGCGGCGCCGAATTCATGCATGGCCCCGTGTCCTTGGTGGATACGCATTATCCAGTGCTGATCTTCGTGCCGACCGACGCGGCAGCGAAGGGATTGGCCGAGCTCGCGGCCGACCTGGGCAGCAAAGGCGCATCGGTCTTTGTCACCGGCACAAGGGAAGCAGCGGGCAGCCTTCCGTCCTTGTCGCCTGAACACCCCGACGCCGATGCTATTTGTTTGATCCAAAGCCTGTATGGATTATTGGTCACGCTCGCCGGGCGGCGGGGCACCAATGTCGACAAGCCGCGGCATCTGCGGAAAGTCACGCGAACGCGATGAACGATGAAACAACGCAAGCTGTGGCGGCGGACCACATCTTCGACGGCATCACCATGCGCCGCGATGCGGCGGTGCTGATCGAAGGCGAGAACATCGCCCGGATTGTGCACCGGGCGGAAGTACCGCGCGATACGCCCGTTCATGCGCTGCCTGAGGGAGCCTGGCTGGCGCCCGGCTTCATCGACGTGCAGGTGAATGGCGGCGGCGACGTGCTGTTCAACGACAGCCCGACGCCGGAAGCGGTAGCCACGATCGCGCGCGCGCATCGGAAATTCGGCACGACGGGATTATTGCCGACCTTCATTACCGACGCTGCGGAAAAAATGATCGCCGCAATAGATGCGGTGCAAACCGCGATGGAAAATGAGCCCGGCGTACTCGGTATTCACCTCGAGGGTCCATTCATCTCTCCCAAGCGACCAGGTGTGCACGATCCACAATTCATTCGGCGTATAACTCCAAGCGATATTGCGATGCTGACGAAGTCGTACAAAGGCGTCACGCTGATCACGCTGGCGCCCGAGGAAATGTCCAACGGCACCGTTGCGCAGCTCGCCAAGGCCGGCATTCGCGTCTCGCTTGGACATTCCATGGCCACTTACGAGCAGACGCGCGCCGCCATGAATGAGGGTCTCACCGGTTTCACGCATTTGTTTAATGCCATGCCGCAAATACTCAGCCGGGAGCCGGGGCCGGTAGCGGCGGCGCTGGAATCGCCCGATGTCTTCTACGGACTGATCGTCGATGGTGAGCATGTCGACCCGGCCTCGCTTCGCCTGGCGTTGCGCGGGCTAGGACAGCCAATGCTTGTCACCGATGCAATGCCGCCGGTGGGCGGAAGCCGCGCGACATTTGCCCTTTACGGCAATGAGATCAGCTTGAGCGGCGGCCAGTTACGCCGCACGGACGGCACGCTCGCCGGGGCTTATCTCACCATGGCGCAGGCAGTGAATAATTGCGTGCAGATGCTGGACATGCGCTTGCAAGACGCGCTGCCGCTGGCATCACGTAACCCGGCGGAATTCCTTGGGCTCGGCGACCGGCTCGGCCAATTGGCGGGCGGGTTTCGCGCCGACATGGTGGCTTTCCATCCCGGGCAGATCGAGGTGATCGAAACCTGGGTGGCGGGAAAAGCCAGCCGCTAATGGAGGCGATGCGACATTCAAGCGGACTTCAGAGCGCCCGCCGCCGCGGCGCTGAGGGTCGCTACGGCTTCGGACGCAGCTCCAGCCCGACGCCCTTGTTGACGAATTGGGTGGAATAGGCGCGGCGATAATCCACGTTGGGTTTGGTCACGCCCACGCGCACCATTTTATCGAAGAAGCTCTTCATACGCGCATCGGTCAGCGCGCCGATGCCGAGTTTCTGCGTGTCGCCGGAATCGACGATGCCGTGTTCCTTCATCTTGGCAATCGAATAGGCCAGCAATTCGTCGCTCATCTCGGGATTATGTTTGCGGATCAGCGCATTCGCGGCCTCGTTGTCGCCGTAGAGGTAATTGTACCACCCGATGATCGAGGCATCGACGAAGCGCTGCACCAGGTCAGGCTTCTTCTCGATCAGATCGCGGCGCGTTTCGACCAGCGTCGAGTAGGAATCAAAGCCTTTGTCGGCCAGCAGAAAAATTTTCGGCTTGAAGCCGCCCTGCTTCTCCACCGCATGAGGCTCCGAGGTGACGTAGCCCTGCATCGCCGAGCGTTTGTCGACCAGAAATGGCTGCGGGTTGAAGGTGTAGGGCTTTACCTGGCTGTCCTTGAAGCCGAAGTCGGCCTTCAGCCACTGGAAATAGCTGGCCATGCCTTCCTTGGAGACGAACAGCGTCCGCGTCTTCAGATCATCGAATGAAGCCACGTCTGGATGCGCGAGCAGCACCTGCGGATCTTTCTGGAAGATCGCGGCGACTGACACGGTCGGAATGTTCTGCTCGGCGGCATCGAAGGCCTGCAGCGAATTGGCGCTCATGAAGAAGTCGAGCTTGCCGGCGGGCAACAGAATGCGATTGTTTACGTTCGGCCCGCCCGGAATGATGGTGACGTCAAGGCGGTACTTCTTGTAGGTGCCGTCGGCCACGGCCTGATAAAATCCCCCGTGCTCCGCTTCCGCCACCCAGTTGGTGCCGAACGTGACCTTGTCCAGCGTTTGCGCCGAAGCGGGCGCGGCGGTGATCGCGACAACCGTCAGGGCGCGCAACAAGCCCGCGAAATTCATCGTTTCATCCTCTGTTATTTTCCGCGACAATAGGCGAGCAAAGACCGGTTGGCGAGACGCGAATGACCACACTTCCCAAGCGTGACTGGGCGGAAATGACCGCGCAGGATCTCGCCGCCGGTGGCGATAAAACACGATGGATCGCCGTGCTGCCGCTTGCCGCCGTGGAACAGCACGGTCCTCACCTGCCGATCGAGGTGGACGTAATTATCGCGGAAGCCTACCTCGCGCGGACGCGGAAGATCATTCCCGCGGAGCTGCCCGTGACCTTCCTGCCGCTGCAGCCGATCGGATTCTCGCAAGAGCATGTGGCTTTTCCCGGCACGCGGACGCTCTCGGCGGAAGCGGCTATCCGCGCCTGGACTGAGATCGGCGAGAGCGTGCACCGCGCCGGACTGCGCAAGCTGCTGCTAATGACCAGCCACGGCGGTAACACCCCTGTCATGGACATTGTGGCGCGTGACCTGCGCGCACGGAACGCAATGTTGGTGGTCACCTGCAGCTGGCATCGGTTCGGTTACCCGGAAGGTCTGTTCTCCGCCGAGGAACTAAGGCACGGCATCCATGGCGGCGACATCGAGACGTCGCTGATGCTGGCGGCCCAGCCGGACGCTGTGCAGATGGCTAAGGCCGATAATTTCACCCCGACCACGGTGGCGATGGAAAAGGAATTCCGCTGGCTGCACGCCGCGCGCCCTGCCGGCTTCGGCTGGATGACGCAGGATTTGCATGCCTCCGGCGCCGTCGGCAACGCGCGCGTTGCCACGGCCGAGAAAGGTGAGGCCGCGCTCACCCATGGCGCAAAAGCCTTCGTCGAATTGCTGCGGGAGATCGAACGCTTCGATCTTAAGGCGCTACGCGCGGGTCCGGCGGCTTAGCCGCGAGCCTACCTGATGTGATAAGCAGATGACGTGTCCGCCCATGCGGACGAGCAACTTGGACAATCCCATGCAGCGCGTGACCATTACCCTCGACGACGAGCTTATGGCCGAACTCGACCGGATCATCGCAGCCCGCGGCTACCAGAACCGTTCCGAGGCCATTCGCGACCTTGCGCGCGCCGGCATCCGGCAGGAAGCCGCCACGTTGGACGAAAAGGGCGAATGCGTCGCCGCCCTGGTCTATGTGTATGACCACAATGCCCGCCAGCTCTCCAAGCGTCTGGCCGACACTTTCCATGACCATCATGAGATGTCGCTGGCTTCCATTCACTCGCATCTCGACCACGACAGCTGCATGGAAGTGACCATCCTGCGCGGAAAGACCGGCAAGGTGCAGCACTTCGCCGACCACGTGATCGCCGAGCGCGGCGTGCGTCACGGCCGGCTGGTGCTGGTGCCCACTGATATGTTGATCAAGCCGCATTCGCACGAGGAAGGCGAGCA
>JAXDOO010000032.1:0-4622 GCA_034668865.1 Alphaproteobacteria bacterium | reverse complement strand
CTCATGGTGAGGAGCCGGGCGGCGGCCCGGCGTCTCGAACCATGCGGCCACGGTTTCATCGCGTTAGCACCACGCCGGCGTCCGGCGCGAAGGAGAGCCACACGCGGTCGTTCCAGGTAATCGGCCGTTCGATAAGGCGAGTCATATTGGCGACCGAGGCCTTCATTACCGGCCCGCTGTCGGTCTTCACCTGATAGACTGAAATGTCGCCGAGATAGCCGATATCCCAGACCTGGCCCGCGATACGGTTTTCATCTCCGGGTGGCGGCTCGCACGAGATACGCAGCTTCTCCGGCCGCAAGGCTACACAGACCGTATCGTGCGGCTTGACTTCGCCGACCTGTCGCACCCGGATGCGGCCTGCCGCGCTGTCGATCAGCAAACCGCCCGCATCGATCGAGGCCACCTTGCCCTCGAGCAGATTCACCTCGCCGACGAATTGCGCCACCCACCGGGAATTCGGCTGTTCGTAGATTTCCGGCGGCGTCGCCACCTGTGCCAGGCGGCCGTGGTCCATCACCCCGATACGGTCGGCGAGGCTCATGGCTTCTTCCTGGTCGTGGGTGACAATGACGAAGGTGAGCCCGAGCTTTGATTGCAGATCCATCAGTTCAAATCGGGTGTCCTCGCGCAGGCGGCGGTCGAGCGCCGCGAGCGGCTCGTCCAGCAGCAACACGCGGGGACGTTTCACCAGACAACGGGCGAGTGCGACACGCTGGCGTTGCCCGCCGGAAAGTTGATGCGGCTTACGGTGCTGCAGCCCTTCGAGCCGCACCAGCGCGAGCGCTTCCTTTATCCGCGCCGCGATCTCCGCCTTCGGAAGCTTCTCCTGCCGCAAGCCGAAGGCGATGTTGTGCTCCACATCGAGATGCGGAAAGAGCGCGTAGCTCTGGAACATCATATTGACCGGCCGGTGATAGGGCGGCACGCCGGTGATGTCTTCGCCATCGAGCAGGATGCAGCCTTCGTCCGGCGTCTCGAAGCCGGCAAGCATGCGCAAGAGCGTGGTCTTGCCGCAGCCGGACGGACCAAGCAGCGCGAAGAATTCGCCTTCAAATATATCGAGTGAGAGCCGATCGACCGCGGTGAAGCCGGAAAAACGTTTGGTAACCGCCTCGAAGCGCACCAAGACGCGTCCCGCGCCGCCCGCGGCAGCCGAGCCGCCTGCCCCGCCGGTCCTTGCGCGTTTGCCTGGAATCGCCTCCGCTGCCGTCATCGCGGCGCGATGCTAGCGGCAGCCCACCGGCGGCTCAACAAGCTTCGAGATTGGGCCCGCGGCCCAATTTCAGCGCGCGTCCCCTGTCTGTGCAAAAACCGAGGTCCTGGCCGCTCTTGGATCCAGATGGAATCCATCGCTGCGGCGACCGTGAAAGCCAAAGCGATAACGGGTGGGGCGGAATTAGCTGCTTACTTTTGACGAGAGCCGAGGCTTGGTGAGGGTGGCGACCAGGCGGTCACACAGCAGTTTGCCGGATATTGGCTTCAGCAGATATTCGTTCACGCCGAGCCGCAGGGCTTCTTCCACGCGCCAGCGCTCGCTATGGCCGGTCAGCATGATGATTGGGACATTCGGATAGGGAAATCCACCCGGGTTGCGCACTGCCTTGGAAAAGGCGGCGCCGTCCATAACTGGCATTTCCCAGTCGACCAGGACCACGTCTGGCGCTACGGCGCGCGCCACTTCCAAGCCCTTGGCGCCGCTGTCCGCATCGTAAATATTCGTGACGCCCATCGCCATCAGCAGCGCGCGGACGACCTTGCGGGAGTAGAATTCATCGTCCACCACTAGCACCTTGATGTTCTGAAGGAGGCTCGAAATATGCTGCGGAATCAACTGGACCATGCATTTCGCCCTGGCTTGCGGCACACTGCGACCGCTCGCATTTGATTTTTCTTATCAGAGCATTGGTGGATTACGGTCGGGTGTAACCGACCTCTAAAATTGTAACGATTGCCGCTAAGCGGACGCCGGCCGCGCAGCCATGAAACGCCCGAGCGCTTCCTTCTGCTCGTCCGAGAACAATAATCCAAGCTTGCTGCGGCGCCACAGCACGTCATCAGCGCTTTCCGCCCATTCGTGCTGCATCAGGTAACGGACCTCCGCCTCGGTGAGATCGGCGCCGAAGCGTGTCCCCAGTTCTTCGGCGCTCTTGGCCGCACCGAGCACGCGGTCGATGCGCGTGCCATAGGCCTGCACCAGTCGGCGCGCATGGTCCTCTTCCAGAAAGGGCCAGGTCTGCTGTGCCTTTGCGACCTGGCCTTCGAGCGCGTCCCAGGCGAAATCCCCGCCCGGCAGCGGCGTCCCTTTGGTCCAGGCCGGAGGCGCGCGAAAGAATCGCCGCAGCCGCTCCAGCACCGCCTCGGCAAGGCGACGATAGGTGGTGATCTTACCGCCATAGACCGTAAGCACCGGGGCCTCGCGGGAGCGTTTGTCGAGCGCGAGATGATAATCGCGCGTCACGTCTTCCGGTTTTTTTGAGCCGTCGTCATACAGCGAGCGCACGCCGGCGAAGGCCCATTTCACGTCGCTGCCCCCGATACCCTGGCGGAAATAATTATTCACGCTGCTGCAGAGGTAAGTGATCTCCTCACCGGTAATCGCGACCGCCGCCGGATCGCCGGCAAAATCCATATCGGTGGTGCCGATCAGGGTGAAGTCGCGCTCGAACGGCAGGACGAAAACCACGCGGCGGTCGGAAGATTGCAGGATATAGGCGTGGTCATGCGGAAACATGCGTGGCACCACGATATGACTGCCCTTGACCAGCCGCAGCCGGCTTGGTCCCGGCACCCGCAGCACGTTTTCTGCGACGAAACCGACCCAGGGGCCCGAAGCATTGACCAACACGCGCGCGGTAACCACTTCGCGCCGGCCGTGGTTGGTCAGGATCAGTCGCCAGATATCGCCACGCTCGGCGCGAGTGCACCGCGCGTGCGTGCGAATGGAAGCCCCGCGCTCGGCGGCATCGAGCGCGTTGAGCACCACAAGGCGGGAATCGTCCACGCTGCAATCGGAATATTCGAAACCGAAGCGATAGCGGCGTTTGAGCGGATGGCCCATGACATGATGAGTGAGGTCGAGAGTGCGCGTCGAGGGCAGGGTGTTCCTGCCGCCGAGGTGATCGTAGAGGAACAGGCCGATACGCAGCAGCAGCGCGGAACGTGGTCCGGGATAGCTCGGCAGCACAAAGCGCATCGGCCGAATGAGATGCGGAGCAACGCCCAGCAATACCTCGCGCTCGGCCAGCGACTCGCGCACGAGCCGGAACGCGCGGTGCTCCAGATAGCGCAGCCCGCCATGGATCAGCTTGGACGACGCGGACGATGTGCCGGAGGCAAGGTCATTCTGCTCCACCATCAACACGCGCAGGCCGCGGCCGGCAGCATCGCGCGCGATGCCGGCGCCATTGATGCCACCGCCGATAATGGCAAGATCGTAATCGGCCATGCTTGTTGATTCCCCCAGTGCCGCCGTTCAGAAATTCGCTGGATACTTGCCGCGAGTCATTCAAGCGAATTTCTGAATCAAACGACACTAGAACCTTGAAGTCGCCAGGTCCTTCGAATCCGAAGTTCGCCCCGTGATTCCCGCGAAGTTAAGCGAAACTTCGGATTCGGGACACTCAAAGCGGATTCTGCGGGAG
Organism: Alphaproteobacteria bacterium; assembly: GCA_034668865.1. Taxonomy (GTDB): domain Bacteria; phylum Pseudomonadota; class Alphaproteobacteria; order Rhizobiales; family Xanthobacteraceae; genus CANKHA01. The sequence continues at coordinate 978 of JAXDOO010000032.1, read as the reverse complement.
GCGGGATGGGACACAAATTACGCTGGATCATTGTCAAATCGCCTTGGCTTCGCCATACCTGACGGGTTCAAACGGCGAACAACCTGCAGCACTTGAGACTGATGTCCCCACCTCGCCTGCTTGTGATCGAAGGAAACACCGCCGAAGGCCGCGCTCAGCAGATCGCCGCCGGTGGCAGCATCGCGAGCGAAGGCTACGCGAAGCTGTTGCGCGGATTGCTCCCCGGCGCCGAGATCGACATTGTGTTTGCCGCCGATCCTGGCGCCGAGCTGCCGCGCGGCACGGCATTGGAAGGTTATGACGGCGCGGCGATCACCGGCTCCGCCTTGCACATCTACGAGGCCGGGCCACAGGTCACACAACAGATCGAGCTGACACGTGGGCTGTTGACCGCGGGCACGCCGTTCTTCGGCAGCTGCTGGGGGCTGCAGGTGCTCACGGCGGCAACCGGCGGCAGCGTGCGGCGCAATCCCAAGGGGCGCGAGCTCGGCTTCGGCCGCGGCATCCGGCTGACGGAAGAAGGCCGCAAGCATCCGATGTATATCGGCAAGCCCGACGTCTTCAACGCACCGACGGTGCATCTCGACGAGGTCGAGGCGCTGCCGCCCGGCTCTATCGTGCTCGCGACCAATGCAGTGTCCGACGTGCAGAGCGCGGAAATCCATTACAACGGCGCGGTAGCCTGGGGCGTGCAATATCACCCGGAATATCCGCTGCGGGAAATCGCCGCCATCGTGCGCCGCATCGGCAGTCGGTTAGTCGAGGAAGGCTTCTTCCTGGACGAGGACGACATCAAGGCTTTCGCCAGCGAGCTCGACGCGCTCGACCAGAACCCGGCCGACAAGCGGCTGGCCTGGCGGCACGGTATCAGCAAGAATGTGCTCGATACCCGCCTGCGGGTGAGCGAAGTCGCCAACTGGATCGAATATCACGTGCTGCCGAAACGCGCGAAGCGCGGGCGGGGATAGCCGGCCGGGT
>JAXDOO010000031.1:0-4815 GCA_034668865.1 Alphaproteobacteria bacterium | reverse complement strand
CCCTTCTGCAAGTTGCTTTTCGCGCCGGCCAGCGGTCCCAAAGTATCGGCAGACATGGTCACGGCTTGAGCTCGCTAATAAGTAACGTCGCCAAAGGCTGCGAAGACTGGAAGCACCGAGATGAAAGCGGATTTCCGGCGTGGACGCCGGGCGTCCAAACGACGACGTTGACGGTGGCGGCATATCGTTGAGCCTTCGCTTCGTCCGCATCGGTGAAGTCGACCGGCCGCTCAGGCCAGGCGTCGCCCAGTCGCGACAGATCGTTGTTGGGATCGATCACGATCGATGGGATCCCGGCGAGGGCAGCCTCTTCAACGATACGCCGCAGCAGTACAGTTTTACCTGATCCGGCACCGGCGATGATCGCCGTGTGCCGCGGTAACAAGCTTGTCGGAAGTTGCGTCTCTTCGCCATTCATTCGACGGCCAATAGGAATGGCAGTAGAGGGGGATGCCTCTGGTACCCGCATAGGGCGCTCAGCCGGCGACCGACGACTCGATCCGGCGGCGCTGCCTTCGCGCACAACCGGACTTTGTGTCTCGGCAGTTGCATGATCGTTGCCCGAGGATCCGTTGGACAGCTGCTGCGGATTCGGCTTGACGTAGGTAACGCCGCCCCGGCTTGCATCGCCGTCCCACGGTGGGAGGGGCGGTGGGCTTAGCCCCGCCGATTTAAAGAACTCAATGTTACAGAGCGGCTTCTCGGCAATCAGCCAATTCTCGAAGGCGTCGAACGTTCCTTCCGCCAATGCAGCATCGAGCATCAATCGCAGGGCAACGAAGGTGCGAAGATCGTCATCGCTGGGATCGATCTCAATGCCGCCGGAGCTGCGAAAGGTTGCAAACAATTCCTTGGTTTTCGGCCCGCTGGGCGGCGGCCCTCGCCTCACGATGATCAGCTTGCGGTCCGAGATCTTGGCTGAGACGCCCGAGGCGGTCAGCGCTGCCTTAAAACGAGCGCCCAACGCCACCGCATTGCTGTGCAGGAGGGCTCGAAAACAATAATGTCTCTCTCGATCATTGGCCCTATGATCTGTAAATGCGAGGCGGCCGTGGAGAGGGGGCGTTTTTTGCACAGGATCGCTGCGACTCTCGACATCATAGTCATCGTGCGGCGCAATCTGCTTGGCGTATAGGTCGAAAGCGTCGCGCAGCAACGTTCCAAGCTTTCCGTCGTCCTTGTCATTGAACATGCCATCAAGACTAGCGGCTCCAGTGAGCGCCAAGAACTGCTCTCGGAACCCGTTCGGGGGTGTCAGCTGCGGGCTTAATTCTGATGCATCTTTGTCGATGAGTGAGTTGCATGGCGAGACCGTGCGCTCCCCAATGCATCGCTTGCGGTGTTGGTTGCAGCGCATCAGGATCGTGCGTGGAGTTATACCGAGGGCACTGTGGATCGCAGCATCGGTGAATGGCCAGGTGGGACTCTTTGGGGGAATCCCAGCCTTTGCATAAGCTGGCGCCAAGCGCTCAGCGATCATGTTGCTGACAAAGGTGTGGGTCTGCGCCGGCCGTAGGGTGAAAGGCGCCGTAAAGCGTCCAGTCAACGGCGTGGGACCGAGCTTTCTGATGATCTCCCACGAGCTAAGCAAACAAGTGAGAACAATCATGCTGCGGTTCATGGTACTAGTGAAGCCAAGCAAACCGCCGGTCAAAACCTGCGTAAAGTCTGGCGCTCCACTAAATTCCGACCCAGCACTTGAGCTGAGTACACCGTCGATCTGATCGACGGCGATCAGTGTCGGGGCCGCAAGCCCCATGACCCACAGAAGTCCTCGCACGATCTCTACTGGAGCGGGCGGCGGCTTCAGAAAACCAAGATTTTTCCGCGTCGCCTCGTCTGCGTCGTAGCCCTGCAGCCATGCGTGAGCGATGCCGACGGCAGTCAAATCATGAGAACGCAAGAGGGCAAGTGCGCGAAACACGTCCTGATACTTCAACGTATTTGCTGCATCGATCTTGATTAGACCCCCGACAAGCAAGTCAACAACGCGCTTCGGCTGAACGGTCGGACTGGCAAGGACGAGGTCGACTTCCTTTTCGATATTGAAGCGTCGAGCAATGCCTGCGAGCACGGCCTCGTGTTGGCGTTGTCCTCCCGGCATCACTTGAAGCAACGACGTGACGAAACTCAGCGCCGCACTTTGCCAGAAATCAGTGATACCGACGACGTCGAGCATGACGAACCAGCAGCGCTGCTTCCAGGCTTCGCGGCGGAGTACTCCTACGAGATGCGTCTTGCCGATGCCTGCCTGCCCGAGAAGGACGCGACCGGGCGGATTGGGTGATTTCTGGAGGCCAGCAAGTTCGTTGATAAGTGCGTTGACTTGATCTTGGTTCGGTCCGGCATCCGCGTTCTCCTCGTCGCTCCAAACACTATCGAGGGACCGCACCCAGCCAAAATCAGCATCCCGCAGCGCCTGCAACTCTTCATTCATGAGGATATCCAGATTACATGAAACGGTTCGCCCGACGGGTTGAATGCCGCATCCTGATCTCCTTGATCGAGTTGGCGCGGATCGTCGTGGCGCATAAGCGACGCGGTGGGATCGCCTCGAAGTATGCGGAGTAAAGCAGCGTCGAGGGTCGCCCGGCTGAGATCAGCGAGCTCAGCCCGTAACTCCCGCAGGCGCACGGCCTGGTTCTTGCGGCCGTTGGTCAGCGTTAGGTAAGCTTTTTCGATGCGCTCACGTAGTTCCTCCGCCGGAAGCGGTTGGGGTCTAGGCGGGCGTCTGCGTTCTGTGCGCTCGCGTTTTCGGGATATCGAATCGGGTTCAGGCTGGGCCCCGATGAAATCCGCAAGCGTTTCGCCGTTGGCTTTTAGGTGCTCGCCGAGCCTCAGCAGCAGGTCGGACAACGTTCGCTGTGGTCGCGGCAACGCGACGGACAAATGTTCCGCCGCCCAGGCCCAACCCGCGTCTGAAAGGATAAGCGTGTATCCGCGACCAAGTTTATTAATTGCGATCAGTTTAGCTCGGGCCAATGCCTCGCGATCGGCCTTCTTCACCTTCGGCATGAGATCGGCTTGTGCACACTTGCCGTGGCGTGCAAGTAGACCGAACAGCAGGAGCGCCTGCGTTGGCGATAGATCGTGGTTCAAGGCTTCGCTCTCCGCAAGCTGACGACGCGGCGTACTTTTTCGATGGCACGTTCAAGATCAAGCGCGACCTCTACATTGGTGAGGCGTAGCACTAGGTAGCCGTCGACAAGAAGCGCGTAATCTCGATGGCGGTCCGCTCCGTAAGTGGGATCGCGCTCATGCTCGGCTCCATCGAGTTCAACGACCACTTTGCCGTCGCCCACACCAGATCAACGCGCGGCGTTAGTCCTTCGCCGAGAGTCAGCACGACTTCATCTTCGAACAATCCAGAGAGATCGGGCGCGGCGTGCAAAGCCGCGCGCATCCTGCTCTCGATGAGGCTGCCCCGAAACATCGACTCCAAGGGCTGCAAAATCAATCGTTGCAGAGCAGGTTCTGCCGGTGGGCGCTGGACGACGATCGCGCCATAAAGAAGACGATCCCATGGCGGTTCGGACGCCGGCATCTCCGCTAGAAGCGTACCAACCGTGGCACCGTGCTGCCGACACCATTCACATGCAGAGATGACCGGAGCGGCGCGGCTGGCCCGAAGCGGATCAACCTCGCTCAGAAGAATAAGGTCGGGCAGTACTGATAGGAGATGGATCAACTCCGTTCTCGGAGCGAGCCGCCGAAATCTCGGAACTCGCCCTGCTGAGACAGAGCGGAGAGCCGCGAGACGCCACCGTGGCATCCATGGCGTCGGCACCTGTGAAGGGTCAGGTTCCGGCCAGTCAGGCCATAGGACAGCTAGCGCGGCGAGATCGTCGAGAATTCGTTCGATGGCGAGCGAAGCGGTCTCGGTATCGCGAAGGTCCAATCTGAGCACGCACCGCGTTGATGCTCGTTGCGACAAGAGCCTACCGAGTTGCGCTACGTCTAACCCGATGACGGTTAATGCCTCGCCCGGTCGCAACACTGATAGCGTATCCGCCACTTCGTGTGCGGAAGTGGCCCCTGGAACAAATCTCTGGTTTGCGGGAAGCATCTTGATGCGGAGATTGCTTGAAGTGCTGGAGCACGGAACTCGTTGCGCAATTTCAATCAATCAACGTGCGCGCGCAAGATAAGTCGACGTTCCCCCAGCGCCTAGTTGTAGGCGCTTCCTTGGATGAGCGAGAGCAAGTTCGAACCATCCGCTATCATCACTATGGCGAAATCGCTGGGCTGCAGCGATCGGGAAGCTCTGTACCAAAAACCCGCAGTACACAGGTTCGGAGAATAAGGGTTGAGGAGAGAACGCGAGGGCCGAGTTGGTACGTTTCGCAGTACTCAGGTAGAACCGATAAAACCTGCGGCACAGGCCTTTGCCCGGTCCATCTCTTCAGCCCAGAGAACAGGGTCATCTAACGACTGGCGGAGGGAGAGGGAGACACATTGCGTCATAAACGACCATCTAATTGGAAATCTTTGTTGGCGATGGCGCGTCCAGTACCCCCAAAAATACCCCGGTTATGGAGATCGAGCGCTTCGTTCCCTACGCGCAGCTCGATGCCTGCTACTACGACACGCCGTACGACATCGTGCCGCGCGACGACGTTGGGCAGAAGGCCTTCGCCGTCATCAGGGATGCGGGGCAAGGGCATGGTCGCCATTGGACGTGTCGTGTTGTCAAAGCGCGAGCGACCGGGCGAAACGAAGGAGGCTCCGTTTGGCAAGCTCCGGACCCTTTCAGAAGAATGCGCGGCACAGGATCTGCAGACGATTGCGAACATCGAAGACTACGGGAATGCTGGT
>JAXDOO010000030.1:0-4815 GCA_034668865.1 Alphaproteobacteria bacterium | reverse complement strand
GTGACGCGACCAATAAGAAAAGGTGAGCCGTGAAAAATTCTGGAGTTGATGCGATGGCCGAGGAAGCAACGCGATCGCGGCTCGGGCGCGGCCTTGCCGCGCTGATCGGCGACGTCGGTGAAGAATCTCAATCGACAGAACGCGCGAAGGCGCAGCGCCGCCTGCCGATCGAATTTTTGCGACCGAATCCGCGCAATCCCCGCCGCACATTTGCTGAAAGCGAATTAGCAGAACTTGCAGCATCTGTGCACGAGCATGGCATCATCCAACCAATCCTGGTGCGCGCGCAGCGCGGCGCCAAAGACGCTTACGAGATTATCGCCGGCGAGAGACGCTGGCGCGCGGCGCAGCGCGCCGGACTGCACGACGTGCCGGTGGTTGTGATCGAAGCGAGCGATGAACAATCGCTTGAATTCGCCATCATCGAGAACGTGCAGCGCGAGGATCTCAACGCGATTGAAGAGGCGATGGGCTATGAATCGCTCGTCACCGAGTTCAAACATAGCCAAGATGCTATCGCGCAGATCGTAGGCAAGAGCCGCAGCCACGTCGCCAATACGTTGCGGCTGTTGAAGCTGCCGGAGCAAGTGAAGGCGCATGTCCGCACCGGCAAACTTTCAGCCGGCCACGCGCGCATGCTGATCGGGCAACCCAATGCCGAGCAAATGGCCGAGGACATCGTCGCGCGTGGACTGAATGTGCGCCAGGTCGAGGCTTTGGCGCGCGAGGAATCGAACAAGCCGTCCAAGCGTCAAAAGATCCGCGCGGCCGCTGGCAAGGACACCGATACGCTCGCGCTGGAGAAGCGCCTCACCGATGCGCTCGGTCTCACCGTCACCATCGACCATCGCCACGGCGAGGGTGCCGGCACGGTCCATGTTCAGTATCGAGACTATGACCAGCTCGACGAGGTCATCCGCCGGCTGGAACGGAGCTAAGACGCCGCCATCGCGGCGTTACCCAATGATTCCAAGACCAACGCCGTGATTCTTGGGAGGCCGCGCCGGCAAGCGGGGCCAGCGACTGCGCGCGGCGTTAGGGTAAACACGACGACTGTCAGGCGCATCGGCGCGAGGCAAGCTAATCTGATTGCCGCAACAATAGCCGTTGCTTTCGGATCATTCGTAAGGAGCGTTTCTCAGTCATGCCTTATGCAGCCCGCTGGCTCGCGCTTGCCCTTGCGGCGACGCTCACGACCGTCATGCCTTTCGCGCCGGTACGGGCGAGAGAAGCCGTCGCGTTTTCCGGCCAGGGCACCGCGGGCACAATCGTGGTGCGGACCAAGGAGCGACGGCTCTATTTCGTCACCGAGCAAGGCCGAGCCATTCGCTACACTGTCGGCGTGGGCCGCGGCGATAAGCAATGGTTTGGGACCACATCGGTCGCCAGCAAGCACATCCGTCCGGCCTGGTCGCCGCCGGCCGAGATTAGACGCGGTCGGCCGAATTACGTTATTGAGTCAGGCTCGCCGCGCAATCCGATGGGCGCCGCCGCGCTCGTGCTGGTTGACAATGAACTGGCGATCCATGGCACCAACAACCCGGGCTCGGTCGGCGGCTTTGTGTCATGGGGCTGCATTCGTATGCACAACAAAGACATCATGGATCTCTACGGGCGGGTGAGCGTCGGCACTCCGGTTGTGTTCACGCGGTAGCCGTAGCCGGCTCGCGTGCATAGCGCACCCGCAAGACGGAAGCGCTCAACCCGGAGGCGGACCTCGCACGAAGCCAATCAGTCCCTTCGCCGCGCCGTGCTGGCAACAGAAAGCACCGCGCGCTGCGCGATGGCGTCGGCGAGATTCGGTTGGCGCCGCACTTCCAGTGCGGCTTCTGCAATCTGCTGCATGACGCGCGTGAGCCGCTCGGCGGTCCAGGCTTGCAGCGCGGCTTCAACCAACGGCTTGCGGCGGAAGTGGATCGGAGGCTGTGCCGTTTCGGTCACCTGACCGATGCCTCTGCCTTCCTCGATCGACAGACGCATTTTGTGCAGCGAAGAGAGCTGCCGCATGATAGCCGACATGATTGAGCCCGGCGTGCTGCCGGCCGCGCGCGCCTTGGCGAACTGACTTTCCGCCTCCGCAATGCGTCCCGCGAACATGGCGTCGACAATGCCGTCGAGCGCAAGCGCCGAGGCTTCGGATACCACGGCGATGACGTCTTCCAATCCGACCTGATCTTTACCGTGGGCGTATAAGGCCAGCTTGCGGATTTCGTTGCGTGAGGCCTGCCGGTCGCCGCCCAGCAGCGACACCAGCGCGGCGCGTGCATCGGATGCAATCGACAGCGAAGCCGCCTGCATCTCCTCGTCGATCAGCCGCGCGATCTCGCGCTCGCCATCGACAAAACATTGGATAGCGACAGCGCTCTTGGCGCGCTCGCACAGATTGCGCAAAGGGGCGCCGCGGCGAAGATCGCCGGCCTCGATCACCACACGGCAGTCAACCGGCGGTGAGGCCAGCAATGCTTCCACCGCAGGCGCGATGTTGCGCCCCCCGGCTTTTACCCAAACCGCGCGTTTTCCGCCGAACAGCGGAATGGTATTGGCCTCGTCCACCAGGCGGCCGGCATCGCCCGACAGATCGTCGCCTTCCAGCCGCACCAGCGAGAATGGGTCGTCAGGATTATCGACCGAAGCTTTGACGATTTTCTCCGCGCGCTCGCGCACCAGCCCGGCGTCGGCGCCGAAGACGAGCACCACCGGCCGCGCGGCGTCCGGCCGCGCCACGAATTTTTCGACCTCGGCTGATTTGAGAGCGACCATGTGACCCTTTTGTCATGCCCCGCGAAGGCGGGGCATCCAGTATCCACGAGAAGCTATTAAGTCACTCAGCGCCAGGACAACAACCGTTTGCGTTTACTGGATCGCTCGGTCAAGCCAGGCGATGACGAAGGAGGATTGTCATGCCCACGCAGGCGGGCCAAGTCGGACTCATCGTCCAACAAAAGACGTTGAAATCCCTCTCGATGTGTTTAGCTGTTTCAGCGGCCCGTGACGTGAGAAGTTCCGCTACCGGCGCCGTCCGGTCCGTTTCTTTTTCTTTGGTCTGCTCGACTTCTTGGACACGACTTTCTTTTTCGGAACAGCCTTTACTTTTTTCTTCTTCGGAACAGCCTTTACTTTCCGCGAGCGCTTAACCGCACTGGCGCCCAGCTCATCCTCGGTCGCCAACTCAAGGACGCCGATCTCTGACCCCGTTGCCGCTACGCTTGCGGCATTCGCCATATCACTGATCGTCTGACCGAGCCATTCGCCCAATGAACCGCGCTTTTTCCTAGCCACGAACTTTTTTTTGCGCACCACGTCTCTTACGTCCCGGCGATGAAGTAGGACGCCAGCCGCGTCTTGATGTTATCGGCGATGACTTTCGTCGCCCGTGTTTCGGCGTCGCGCAGCCCGCGCAGCCGTGCGAATCGCTGCACCTGGCCGGGCACGTCATAGGAGACGCGAGCGAAGGTGGTGCCGGTCACGACGGTTTTGCCGGTGGCCATTTCGGTCAGCCGATAGGACGCATCGAGACCGAAATTTTCCAGCTCGGGCCGTGCCGTGGTGATGTCGACGATGATTTTCGCAGTTTGCGAGGTTAGCTTGACGGTCAGTTCATGCGTCGGCGAGTTAGAGCCCGCGCCGCCGGTAAAGCCGAACAGAAGCTCGTTGCGCAGCTCGACCGCCAGCCGCTCTTCGGTGGTTCCTTTCGGCGCTTCTATGTGTGTGACACGCACCGAGCTGAGCCGGTCGCCCACGCCCGGTGCCGCCGTCGGCGAAAGCTGCCCATACATCGGCTGGAAGCAGGCGCCGACCAGCGCCGCGAGCGCGAAAGCGGGCGCCAGACGGCCAAGGCGGGCGCAGACAGTCCGGATCTCATGCAACCACATTCACGATCCTCTGCGGAACGACGATGACTTTTTTAGGAGGCTTCCCCTCGATCGCCTTTTTTACCGCATCTAGGGACAAAACGGCAGCCTCAATCTCGGCATTTGTTGCATTTCGGGCCACGGTAACGTCCGCCCGTTTCCTGCCGTTAATCTGGACGGGCAGGGTGATGCTGTCCTCTACCAGCAGGTCGCCCTCGAGCTTGGGCCAGGTCTGCTGCGCCACCAGCTCCTTGTGGCCGAGCGCGGCCCAGCATTCTTCGGCCAGATGCGGCATCATCGGGTGGAAGAGCTGCACCATGATGGCGGCCGCTTCCCGCAGCGCCCAGGTAAGATCGGGCGTGAGCGCGGCCGGCGAGCTGACGTCGCCGATGGCGTCACCCAGTGTGTTGGCGAGCTCATAGATATGCGCGATGCAGCGGTTGAACCGCAGCTTCTCCACATCCTCGGTGACTTTCGCCAGCGCGCCATGTGCCGCCTTGCGTATGGCCAGCGCCGGCTCGCTGAAGTTGGCCGGGCGGGAGGCAGGCGCGTTCAACGGCGCGATCTCCCCGACCAGACGCCACAGCCGCTGCACGAAACGCCAGGCGCCCTGCACGCCTTCTTCGGTCCAGATCACGTCGCGGTCCGGCGGCGAATCCGACAGCATGAACCAGCGCGCGGTGTCGGCGCCGTATTCGCGGATGATGTCGTCGGGGTCCACGGTGTTGCGTTTGGACTTTGACATTTTTTCGATGGCGCCGATTTCCACCGGCTCGCCGGTCGAGTTGAGCTTGGCCCGACGCGCCTCGCCCGCGCTTTCGATCGTCACCTCGGCCGGCGTGGCATAGCTGCCGTCCGCCTGGCGATAAGTCTCGTGCACCACCATGCCCTGGGTGAAGAGGCCGGCGAAGGGCTCGTCAAGGCCGATATGCCCTGCCTTCTTCATCGCGCGGGTGAAGAAGCG
>JAXDOO010000029.1:0-6296 GCA_034668865.1 Alphaproteobacteria bacterium | reverse complement strand
TTGACTTTCGGTTTTGGCATCCAGCGCACTGGTAGCTTCATCAAGGATCAGAATGGGCGGGTTTTTCAGCAGAGCACGCGCGATGGAAAGCCGCTGACGCTCACCGCCGGAAAGCATGCGCCCGCGCTCGCCTACCCGCGCTTCGAAACCGTCGGGCGCGGCGTCGATGAAACCGATAGCCTGCGCCTGCGTTGCGGCGTCTCGAAGCTCGGCATCGCTCGCATTGGCCTTGCCGATACGCAAGTTGTCGGCGATCGAGCGATTGAACAAAAGGCCTTCCTGGAACACCACGCCAATGTTCCGGCGCAGCGCCGCTATCTTCATCTCCCGCGTGTCGATGCCGTCGATCAGGATGTGTCCGGATTGCGGGTCAAAAGCCCGGTGTAACAGCGCGAGCGCGGTCGATTTTCCGGCACCGGTGGCACCTACCATGGCGACCGTTTGTCCAGGCTTGGCGGTAAAATCCAGATCGATTACTGCCGGCCGGCGCCCGTCATAGGAGAAGGTCACCTTCCTAAACTCAACCAAGCCGCGCACTCGCCCGGGATCTACCGCGTTGGGCTTGTCGCGCATGGCCGGAATCGTATCCATCACCTCAAAGAATTCTTGCAGCCGCGGCACCTCGGTGAAAATACGGTTGGTGAACGACACGGCGTCCTGCAGTCGCTGAATCAGCATGGTCGCAAAGGCCATGAATGTGACGATCTCACCGACAGTTGCCAGGCCGCGGAAATGCAGGAGCGCCCCGACAATGATAATCGACAAAATCGTAATGGTGGTGGAGGCGCGCGTGAGCACTGAAATAACAGCCCACCACGATAGCACCGGGATTTGCGCCGCCAGCAATTTGTCGATGATGTGCTTAAGGCCGCGCACCTCCGCTTCGACCCGGCCAAAGCTATGCACCAGTGCCACATTTCCAAGCGTATCGGACGCGCGCTCCGCGAGTTCCGAATAGTGTGTCTCCACCCGCCCCTGCAACTCCTCGGTTTTTCGCATTACGAAAACTGTCAGCACGGCGAATATGGCGCAGAGCGCGATGAGCAATAGCGCAAGTCGCCAGTTCATGAAGACGGACAACGGCAGCAGCACGAAGAATGAGACAAAACCCGACAGATGGTCGCGGAAAAAACCCACCCATAGACCCCAGAGGGAATCCGTGCCTTGCAGCATGGTCTTCATCAGCCGGCCAGAATGTCGCGCCCCATGGAAGGCCAGCGGGAGTTGCAGCACATGTTCGAAATAGTCGCTGAGCATGCAGTGGCGTTGCCGATGCGCCAGCCGATCCGCGTAGAGCGCTACCAGCGTGCCGCAGATGATGGTAAAAAGCCCAAACGCTACCCACAAGCTCAAGAGCATTATGAGTCGTGGCCAGACTTCAGCGTCGTTTCCCGACGCGTCGGTCAGCGTGTCGATCACGCGTCCGAACAGCACGGGTTCGGCAAACTGCGCCGCCGCCAGTGCGAGATTGGCGATCGCAAGGATCCAGGCGAGCCGCGCTTCGCGATGCAGCGCTCCCAGTACCCGAAGGTAGATGCGGACCAGTTTCATCTACGCCGCCTCCGCTCTGTCCGGTTTCTTTTTACGGCGCCTGCGCCATTTCCAGCGGGAGCGGCGGCGACGCGGCGACATAATGTTAATGTCACGCGTCAAACGGGCGCCGTCCTTTCGCACCTCCATGACCAGCTTGCGGTCATGGAACGCCTCGAGCTCCGGCCGGTGACCGACGCTGAGCACGGTCGCTTTCTCAAGATGCTTTCGCAGCAGGACCATGAGCTTATCCTGGCTGGGAGGATCAAGCGCGGAAGTCGCCTCGTCAAGAACAACAATATCCGGCTCTTGCAGGATTAGCCGCGCAAAAGCCAGCCGCTGCTTTTCGCCGCCCGACAGGATCTGCTCCCAAGGCTCGTCATCATCCAGCCGGTCTACAAAATCCTTCAGACCCACCTGTTCCATCACCTTCGCAACTTTGTCGTCCTCAAACGCGTCTTCCGGCGATGGGTAGCTCACCGCGCGCCGCAGCGTACCAACCGGCAGGTAGGGGCGCTGCGGGAGCAGGAATAACTTTGCGCCCTTGTGATATTGGATTTCGCCGCCGCCCCATGGCCACAGCCCAGCGAGCGCGCGTACCAGGGAGCTTTTGCCGGTTCCCGATTCGCCGACCACTAGCACCTTTTCGCCCGGCTCGATGCTAACGTCGGTTTCATTGATCACCTGCGTGCCGTCGTCGAGTGTCACAGAGACGTCGCGGAGTCGAAGTGCGGCTTTCCCCGTGTCAGAGCGCTGGATATATCCGACGCCGGATTCTTCCGCCCGTTCGAGCGAGTCGAGTGAAACCAGCAGCGAGCCTACGCGCCGGGCCGACGCGGTCCAGTCCGCAAAGCGCGGGTAATTGTCCACCAACCAACTGAAAGCCGTCTGCACAATCACGAAAGCTGAGGCCGCCTGCATGACTTCACCCAATGACATGCTGCCGGCCAAGAATTTCGGTGCGCATAGCAATACTGGGATCACCGGCGCGAGCTGCCCGCTGCCCTGAGAGACGACAGTGGTGCGCATGTGCTGAACCGCAAGATCGCGCCAAGCGCGCAGCACTTTATTGAGCGCCTTGTCGAGGCCGGCGCGCTCTTCATCCTCACCGCCGAGCAGCGCGATGCTTTCGCCGTTCTCACGCAACCGCGTCAACACGTAGCGGTATTCGGCTTCCGACTGGTTCTTGGCTTCGGCTACTGGCACGAAGCGGCGGCCGATGATCACCATCGAGCCGCTCGCAATCACCGCATAGACGACGGCACCGATGACGAGAAACCCCGGTATCGTGATTTCGCTGCCGCCAAGCGTAATGGTGAGAGCACCGCCGATGGTCCACAACACGACGATAAAGGTCAGCGCGGAAAGCACAGCCTGGAAAAAGCCGGCGGCGAAATCGACCGGCGCATCGGTTCCAACACGCAAATCTTCGGCGATGCGATATTCCGGATTACCGTGATCACCGTGGATCAGGTTGAGCTGGAAATAGCGACCGTTCGCCAACCAGTAGTCCACCACAATGTTTGTAAGCCACAAACGCCAGGAGCGCTGTGTCGCCATCCGCAGATTGACCGCTAGCACACCGAGAAGAACACTGGCCGCGGCCAAGAGGGGGAAAAGAAGGCCTTGATTAATGGCGACGGCGGTATCACGGTTTTCCAGCGCGTCGAAAAAATGCCGATTCCAGACGTTCAGTCCGTATTGCACACCGATATTGACGATAATGACGGCGGCAAGCCCGATGGTAAGTATCCAGGCACGCCGCGTGCTCCAAAAGCTCAACCCGCTGAACCAAAAGCGCCGGAACAGATAGCGGCGCTCGCTTGCCTCTGCCTCCGCCTCCGGAAGCTGTCGACTCGACTGGATTTCGCGGGCCCGGGGCATCTGCCGCTACCTCACAGGACATCAATAGGCAGTATTAAACGTGCCCCTTTCGGTTCGGTTCCACCTTTGTTTCCGAATGGTTAGGCGTTTTCGCACGGCGCGATACCGCGCCGCGAAAGACCGGTAGCGAACTGTTTGGTTTCTTCCCGACTTATGCTGTTAGGACCATTCCTTTCAGGCCAACGCTTGCCATGCCGAAACTCGACATTCGCAAGGAAATGCCCGGAGTTGAGCTGACGCGCGAGCAGTTTTCACAGCGTATGCAGCAACAGTTCTCCGACCCTGCTTTCCACGGCATCCGAGGAGATGTCGATAGGATTATCGAAGCCGCCTGGCAGGGCTATAGCAACTACCGGAAGGCTCCGCACACCCAACCCGCAGGTCCCGGCTATGCCGATCCTGGTTACCAGTTGTCGGTCGAATGGACCGAGGCCAGCCGCAGGGTGAAGGAAGCAGAGCGCAGGCAGAAAGATCCCGCTTCACCTTCGCGCATCCTGCTGATCAATGGTGCCGCTCGCAGCGAGCATAGTTGTCCGGGCGAAACCTCTAAGACTTGGCGCCTCGCCACGCTTGCCCGCGAAGTCTTCGAGCGGGAGAAAGGCTTGGAAATCGAACTATTGGATCTAAGTCGGCTGGTTTCCGAATACGGCCGCCATATCTTTCCATGCAAGACCTGCGTCTCCACCGCGATGCCGCTCTGTCATTGGCCCTGTTCCTGCTATCCCAACCATGCACTCGGACAGGTGCAAGACTGGATGAACGACATCTATCCGATGTGGGCGGCGGCGCATGGCATCATGATTGTCTCTCCGGTCAACTGGTATCATGCATCGAGCGTATTGAAGCTGATGATCGACCGTCTGGTCTGCGCCGACGGCGGCAATCCTGACCCGACATCCACGCAAGGCAAGAAACCGGAATTGGCGAAGAAACTGGAGCTGGATGGCTGGCACTATCCGCGTCATCTGGCCGGCAGAGTATTTTCCGTGGTGGTGCATGGCGACGCCACCGGGGTGCGCGCGGTGAGAACCAGTCTGGCCAGTTGGCTCACCGATATGGGCCTGATTGAGGCCGGCCATTTATCGCAACTTGGCGCCTATATCGGATACATGGAGCCCTATGCCACAAGCCACGACGCGCTCGACAGGGATACGGCTATGCAGGAAGAGACGCGCAATGCCGCGCACTCGCTGGTGCAGGCGGTCAACCAGCTCCGGCGCGGCGAAATAAAAAGACCAGACGGGAATTTGCACGATCCACGACCGAAATGACTTCGTAACGGCGCTTATGAAGCCTTCTTCTTGGCGGGATACTCCGGCGTCGGCGGCGGACCCCAAGTGAGCCGCGCGGCTTCGAAATCGGTCCAGATTTTCGGCCGCTGCGGCCGGTCCTTGTGCCACGGACGCGGCTCGAAATAACCGAGCGCTTCGTTCTTCATTTGATCGAGTTCGGTATAAAACTCAACGACTCGGCGGTCCGGATCGCGGTCCGCGCTCCAGTACCAAAGCTTCTTCTCCCAAATGAGTGGCTAGGACAGCGCGGTCTTTTTCCTGCGCCGCGACGGTGAGACCGACGATTCTGGTGTAATGATCGATTTGCTTCTCAATGTCGGGTGTCTCGAAAGTGACATGCCCGAGCCGTCTCACTGGTATCAACGGGGCCTCCCTCGTTCGCACGCGAGGCAACATTACAGTATTTTTTCCTGACACGGCGAGTGCTCACGCCGTGCGACAAGCGGCAAAAAAAAGCCGCCGGGAGGAACTCCGGCGGCCATCGGTTTCACGTGTGGTCGTTTATTGGCAGACGACCGTCTTAGGCTCGGGAGCGCCCGCTACGTAAGTGATCTCGCAATCCTGTCCGACTTTGAGCTGGTTGCGCTGAGCTTCCTGACCGCCGATGGTGACCTTGGTGCGGGAGCCGCTGACTTCCATGCTCAAGGGCTTGCCATCCGCGCCGTTGAAGGTGATCTTTTTCCCATCCTCGATATTGGTCAGGGGACCGACTGCCTTGAGCGTTCCGGGATCATCAACCTCGGTCAGGGCCTCCTTCAGAGTCGCGACGGTTTTCGGGGATTGGACGAGCGCCGCCTTCACCATTTTCTCTACGTCATTGCCATACAGGGGTTCGACCGGACGCCCGCCCTTCGCCGCCTTCTCCTGCAACTCCTTGTCCTCCATGGCTGCCCTGTAGGCGGTGCGCAGGACCTCCAACCGTGCCGGCGGGATTCCGGGAGGCCCGGCTGTCAGGCGGGCGATTTCCCCTTGCGATGCGATAAGCGCAACCACAGCCTTGGCGTCGTCACCTGTCACAAAGCCCGAAAGCTGTGGGATGTCCTGCTCCCTTCCGCCGATCTGGGCGATGAAACGGCCATAGCCGTTCTTGACGAATGGCTCGCTGGAAGACCGAGTATTGATGTTCCCGGTGACTTCACCGCGCCGCATGGCAAGCTGGTCGTCGTTGCCGTTGTAGCCGGTAACGAGCTTGATCGGCAGATTTAGCATCTCACTGAGAACTTTCGTTTCGGCATAACCGCCGCTGCCGACGCCCGACGTCGAGAAAATGACCTGCTTGGAGGCTTGCAGGTCCGCGAAGGTTTTGATCGGTGAAGTCGCGCTGACCATTACAGCGCGCGGGTCGGTCGAAGCCTTGCCGATCCAGGACATCTTGGTCAGGTCGGCCCTCATGCTGTCGAGCCCGACGAGCTGATTGTAGATCAAGCCAGTGTTAAAGGTGCCGATGGTCAGTCCGTCCGGCTTGCTGGCGTAAAGGTAATTGGCCCCGATGATGTGACCGGCGCCTGGCATGTTCCTAACCACGAAGGTCGAGCCCGGAAGATGCTTTTGCATGTATTCCGCAACGAGACGGCCGTAATAGTCATAGCC
>JAXDOO010000028.1:0-4909 GCA_034668865.1 Alphaproteobacteria bacterium | reverse complement strand
CATACGGAACCCGATCCCCGCTTCGCTTGACGTCGAGGGGTCGCATTTGGGGTGATGCGGCCTACATATAGCTCAGAATGACCAATCCAGATTTTGCAATTCCCGTACGTGAGCCGGCCTCCACTTCCGAGGACGACACCATCTTGCCATTTGAAGTGCCCGCGCTCGATCTGCGCGGGCGTGTGATCCGTCTTGGCCCCGCGGTGGACGAAATCCTGGCGCGGCACGATTATCCGGCTCCCGTCGCCAAGCTCCTCGGCGAAGCCATCGCCCTGACTTCGCTGCTCGGCTCGTCGCTTAAATTTGACGGCCGCTTCATTCTGCAGACGCAGACCGACGGTCCGGTGCGCATGCTGATCGTCGATTTTGTCACGCCTGACCGCGTGCGCGCTTGCGCGCGCTTTGATAGCGCGCGCGTGGACGCCGCCATTGCCGAAGGACAAACGAATTCGGGAGCATTGCTTGGCCATGGTCATCTCGCCATGACGATCGACCGGGGGCCTGACATGAACCGCTACCAGGGTTTGGTTGCACTGGAAGGAGGCAGCCTGGAAGACGCGGCGCATGAGTATTTTCTGCGCTCGGAGCAGATTCCAACGCGTGTCCGTCTTGCCGTCGCCGAGGAGCTGTGGCGCGGCGTGGATGGCGCCGGCCATCGCTGGCGTGCGGGCGGCATCCTGCTGCAATTTCTACCCAAGGCCACCGAACGCATGCGCCAGCCAGATCTCGATCCGGGCGACGCGCCGGAAGGCGCCGAGAAGCATGCGGTGACCGAGGACGAGGCTTGGGTCGAAGGCCGTGCCCTGTTCGAGACTGTGGAGGCCATCGAACTGATCGATCCAGCGCTATCGAGCGAGGCGTTGCTCTATCGGCTATTTCACGAGCGTGGGGTGAGGGTTTTCAACGACGCGCCGCTGCGTGCGCAATGCTCCTGCTCGCGCGACAACGTGGCGGCCATGCTGCGCAGCTTTTCGCAGGACGACCGGGATCACATGGTGCAGGATGGCACGATTCAGGTGACCTGCGAATTTTGCAACACGAGCTATGATTTCAAGCCGGAAGACGTTCAGACGGCGGCGTCCGGCACGGAATAGGTCTGCGTCGGCGCGGCTGCTTGCTCGCGGTGAAGAATCAATTGATCGTCTGCTCGCCGTAGGAGCAATCCAGCGAAAAGGTTGGGATTTCCACATCGAAGCCCCCGCCGGTCTCGGTCTGCATGCCATAAGTACCGGTCATGAAGCCGGATGGCGTCGGCAGGGGAACGCCGCTGGTGTATTCAAATGATTGTCCAGGCTTCAGCACCGGCTCCTCGCCAACCACGCCTGCGCCCTTCACCTCCTGTAGGCGCCCCAATGCGTCGGTGATTCGCCAGTGTCGCGTCCGTAGTTGCACAGTCTCCGAGCCGGTATTGGTGATTGCGATGCTATAAGCCCAGAAGAAATAACCATTGTCGGGCGACGAGCGCTCCGCGAGAAAGCGCGGTGTTACCGTGACTTCGATGTTGTGCGTGACGGCGCGGTACATGGTATATCCTTCGGCAGCGCTTGAAGATTAACCGAAGCGAACCAGCACAGTGAATAGGGTACGCAAACAGCTGGCAACGGTCGAACCGGCCGCATTCACAGAATCCGGCTCACCAAGCTTGGCTGAGTCCCAGCCATTGCGCAAAGTGGCATCGATCCCGCCCGCCACCGGAAGCAAGCGGGACCTGCGGCTCGATCTGTTTCGCGGCCTCGCCTTGTGGCTGATCTTCCTCGATCACATCCCGACCAACGTCGTGAGTTGGGTCACGATCCGCAATTACGGTTTCAGCGACGCGACCGAAATTTTCATCTTCATCTCGGGTTATACCGCCGCCTTCGTTTACGGCAACGCGATGAGCGAGCGCGGCTTTCTGGTTTCGGGCGCCCGCATCTTGCGGCGTGCATGGCAAATCTACGTCGCCCATGTTTTCCTGTTCGCCATCTATCTGGCGGAGATCGCCTATGTGGCGTCGAGCTTCGAGAATCCACTCTATGCGGAAGAAATGGGCGTACTCGATTTTCTCAAGCAGCCGGACGTGACGATCGTCCAGGCGCTATTATTGAAGTTCAAGCCGGTAAATATGGATGTGTTGCCGCTTTATATCGTCCTGTTGTTGTTGTTCCCGCCGATCCTCTGGCTGCTGCTGCGCCGGCCGACGCTCGCGTTGAGCGCTTCTGTGGCGCTTTATGCGGCGAGCTGGGAATTCGGCTGGAATCTGCAGGCCTATCCCAGTGGAACCTGGCTCTTCAATCCATTCGCCTGGCAGTTGCTATTCGTGTTCGGCGCCTGGTGCGCCATGGGCGGCGCCGAACGCCTGTCCGCCGTCTTGCGTTCCCGCATCACGCTGGCAGTCGCGATCGCCTATCTGGTGTTTGCGTTTCTGATCACGATGACATGGCACTTCCCTGTCTTGGGGCAGTTCGTACCGGAGTGGCTCGGCTCGCTAATTTATCCTATCGACAAGACCAACCTCGACGTTCTGCGCTTTGCGCATTTCCTAGCGCTCGGCGTGGTGATCGTGTGGTTCATCCCGCGCGACTGGTCGGGCCTGCACTGGCCGATCTTCCGTCCAGCGATCTGGTGCGGACAGCATTCGCTGGAAATCTTTTGTCTCGGCGTGTTCCTGGCCTTCGCCGCCCATTTCATCATGGGCGAAATCTCTGCCGGGGTTCCGATGCAGATCGCGGTTAGCTTCGCCGGCGTGGCAATAATGATTGGCGCTGCGGGTCTACTATCGTGGTATAAGAGTATGGAAGGACGGAATCCGGGCTCGCGCGTAAAACCTACCGACGCGGACTTGGCGGGAGGCGAAGCATGAAAGCGCTGGCAGTTGCGCTCGTCATCACTTTTCTGCTGGCGGGCGGCGCAACGGCGCAACGCCCGAATACCTGCGATGTGCCCGCCTACCTTCTGTTTGACGAAAACGAGCTTAACCATGTCGCCGCTGCCGTGAAGGAAAAGCAGCAGCTCGACATCGCGATCATCGGCACCGGTTCTTCCACCCTTGGAGGGCCTGAGGGTAAGGCCTATCCGGCCCAGCTCGAGGCGGCGCTCAAGGCCCGGCTCCCCACTATCGCGGTGCATGTCACCGTCCATGCTGCACCGCGGCAAACTGCGGCAAAGATGTGGGAAGACCTAAAAAAAATCGTGAGCGAGCAAAAGCCGGCTTTGCTTGTGTGGCAAACTGGTACCGTTGATGCTATGCGAGGGGTAGAACCGGATGAATTTGGATCCGTCCTGAACACCGCCGTTGAAAATATACAAGCCGCCGGCACTGACGTGCTCCTGATGAATATGCAGTATAGCCCGAGAACCGAAACCATGATCGCCGTGGGGCCCTATGCCGAGAACATGCGGTGGGTTTCACAACAGCGCAGGGTGCCGTTGTTCGATCGGCTCGGTATCATGCGGCACTGGAGCGACACCGGCGTATTCGACTTTTACAGCCCGACCAAAGCCTTTAGCGTCGCGCAGAAGGTGCATGAATGCATCGGCCGCGCTCTTGCAACCCAAATCATTGACGCTGCGCAACTTGGGCCTATGACGGCTAAAGTCGCCCAATGACTCGAGAAGCCACCGCCCGAATGATCGACAGCCTTCGCTTCTCCTTCTGGCCGGTGATGGTTGCCGCGGTTCTGTCGGCAGCACCCGCGCATGCGCAAGGCGACAAATACGTGCCCGGAGCGATCGAGGTGTCAGCACAAAAAGCTGTCGCATCGGCGCAGACGAGCGCGTCGCCGCAATGCTCAGCGCCCAATGAACTTACGCGGCTGGAGCGACCGCTCACCCGCACCGCCCGCCTGCTGGCTGCCGGACTGCCGATCAAGATCGTCGCCATTGGTTCATCGTCCACGGCGGGTGCGGGTGCCAGCTCGCCTGCTGCATCCTATCCAAGCCGTCTCGCCGCCGAACTAACCGCCAGATTTCCCAATCATGAGATCACGGTCCTGAACCGAGGCGTCAATGGTGAGGAAGCGCGCGACATGCTCAGCCGCTTCGAGACCACCGTCATCGCCGAACGGCCCGATCTTGTGCTCTGGCAGGTCGGCACCAATACCGTGCTACGCGATCATCCCGTCGCGCCGACCTCGTCTCTTATCGAGAAGGGAATCATGCAATTAAAGGCGGCGGGTGCCGATGTCATTCTAATCGATCCGCAATTCGCGCCGAGGGTGATTGCCAAAAGCGCGCTATCGCGCATGATCGACCTGCTGCACTCAAAGGCCAAGCAATACGACGTCAATCTCTTCCAACGCTTCGCGGTGATGCGCCATTGGCGCGAGCGCCAGGGCATCTCCTTCGAAACCTTTGTCTCGTCCGATCAGCTCCACATGAATGACTGGAGCTACGCCTGCGTCGCGAAGGTGCTGAGCAGCGCGATCGTAGAAGCCGCCACCCGGCCGGTTGCCTCCGCAGCCGCCCGCGCAGCGCGCTGATCAGCGCATGATCCGGCGAAGTGGAAACCGGTTCGCCGACAAGATTATGCGCCAAACTTATCAAGTTTAGCGCGCGAACCGCAGATAAGTATACGCAATCTGCGCAAGCTAGATTGCTTTCCACAAAACCGGTGCCCACTTTTGCTGATCGCGCGCTAGGCCAGAGCCGTCAGCAGGTCCTCGATCAGATCGTCCGGATGTTCCAGCCCTGTTGAGAACCGCACCAGTCCGTCATTGATCCCAAGCTCTGCGCGCTGTTCTGGCGTGAGCCGCTGATGCGTCGTCGTCGCCGGATGGGTGATGAGGCTTTTGGCGTCGCCCAGATTGTTGGTGATTTTGGTCAGCTTCAGCGCATTGAGGAAGCGGAAGGCTCCAGCTTTACCGCCGGCAACTTCAAAGGCAATCAGATTGGAGCCCGCGCGCATTTGCTTGCGCACGATCGCGGCCTG
>JAXDOO010000027.1:0-4099 GCA_034668865.1 Alphaproteobacteria bacterium | reverse complement strand
CGCGGCGGCGGAGTCCATCGTGTAGCTATTGTCATATTCATAGACGTAATAGGCCTGCACGAGTGTCGCCTTGGCGATGCCGGCTTCGTCCATCATCCTGATCAGGCTTTCTACCGGGGTCACCGGCCACTCGTCCTGGCCGAGTTCAGTGACTTTAGGGATGGCGGCGCCGCGCGGTGTATCGGCCACCTGCGGGTAATTCTTACGGTCATCGGTAAAAGCATGGACGTGGGTATCGATGATCAAGCTCAGCGTCCTTCCAATTGGCGGGCAGGGCACGGTCCAGCGTCAGGTTTCCTGAACGGACCATTGCCCGGCAAAATGCTTGTGATTCAGGGCTTCGAGATTGATGACATCGACCGGCTTGCCGCTCGCATAGGCGAGGATGCGGTCGTACTGGTCCGAAAAATAATCGTCGAGCTGCTCGGCCTCGACGAAGCCGAGGTGGGGCGTGCATACCGCGTTCGGCAGCTGTAGCAGGGGATGGTCAGTCCGCGTCAGCGGTTCTTCGTCGTAGACGTCGACGGCCGCAAAGGCGGGCCGCCCTTTCTTAAGGCCCGCCACAAGCGCTCCCGGCTCCACGAGGCCGTCGCGCGCCGTATTGACGAAAAGCGCGCCCGGCTTCATGGACGCAAGGTCGGCCGCGGTGATACAGCCGCGCGTCTCCGGCACGAGGCGGATCGCCAGCGCCAGCACATCCGATCGACGGAACAATTCTTCTTTTGTCGCGACCGTGGCAAAACCGGCGGCTTCCGCGGCGTTGCGGCCTCGCTCGCGCGACCAGACCAGGACATCCATTCCGAATGCCTTGCCGTATTCGGCGAGTGCGGAGCCGATACGTCCGTAGCCATAGATCCCGAGCGTCCGGCCCCGCAGAGAACGGCCGAGCGAACCCTGCCACTGACCGGACTTCAGGCGCTGCACTTCCTGCGGGATGTTGCGCAGAGATGCGAGGATGAGCGCCCAGGTCAGCTCGGCGGCGCCGCGCGGCTGCCGGGGATGGCTCGCGCATACAAGTACGCCACGCCGCGTACAGGCTTCGACATCCACGTGCGGGCAGGGACCGTTGATCGTCAGCATTCGCAGCTTTGGCGCGCCTGAAAGTACCTGCTCGGTAATCTTGGTGCGCTCGCGAATTAGGACGACGGCTTCGGTATCTTTCAAGCGCGACGCCAGAATTGCGGGATCGCGCACGATATCGCTCCAGATCTCGACCTCGTGCGCTGCGACTTTGGAGAACGAAGGCAGTTGCCGGGCGGCGCCGACATAGTCGTCCGGGATGGTGATCTTCATGTGATCTTGTCCTGCTCGGCGACGACCGGATTTTGCAGACTGCCGACGCCGCTCACGTCTACGCGCAGCACGTCGCCGGCCTTCAGGAAACGTGGCGGATCAAAGCGAACGCCGGCTCCGGTCGGCGTGCCGGTAAGGATGACATCACCGGGAAGCAGCCGCGTGAAGGTCGAGATGTATGAGATGAGATAATCAAACGAGTAGATCAGACGGTCGGTGGTGTCGCTTTGGCGCAGCTCATCGTTGACCCAGGTCTTTAGCGAAAGAGAAGGCTGCATGGCGGCAGCGGTGTCGATCCAAGGGCCAAGGCTGCCGCTGGCGTCGAAATTCTTTCCCGGCGTGATCTGCCGGTTCGAGTGCTTCATCCAATCCCGTACCGACCCCTCGTTGGCGATGCTGAGGCCGGCAATATGCGCGGCCGCCGACTTCAAGGGAATACGCCGGCCTTCAACGCCGATAACGACAGCGATTTCGCCTTCGTAGTCGAGCTCGATCGATTCCGGCGGCAACAGCAACGGCTGCCCATGGGGTGCGAAAGAGGCCGTGGTCCGCAAGAACAGGCTCGGCTTTGTCACGGGCGCCTTGTATCCCTCTTCCTTATATTCATCGTGACGTTCCGGATAGTTCACCCCGACACAAACGATCTTGCTAGGCTGGTCGACGGGAAGCTCGAAGCTGTAATCGTCCGGTCCGAGATCCGGACTGTGCCTGGCTGCGACGTCGGCAGCCACGTCCAGCTTGCCGGCCGTCAGCAGGCTCCGGACGTCCGGTATGCGAGGTAAGCGGGACCCGAGATCGACAATGCCGCCATCCTTAAAGGCGCCAAAACCTGTGCGAGTCCTGGTCCGAAATCGCGTGAGTTTCACGTTGCGGCTCTTCGACCGGACGTCGCATTCAGGACGCCGGCTGGTTTTTCGCCACGGAAGAACTGCAGGATGTTCGTCAAGGCTGCACGATAATCGGCTTCGCGGCCCTGATAGGATCCGCCGCCGAGGTGGGGTGTGAGCACGACGTTGGACATTCGCAACAGGGGACTCGTATCAGGCAGCGGCTCCTCGTGAAAGACGTCGAGTCCAGCCATCCCGATGACGCCGCGTGAGAGCGCGTCGACGAGCGCGGGTTCATCAACGATCCCGCCGCGTGCTACATTGATGAGAGTGGCCGTCGGCTTCATCATTGCGAACTCCGCGGCGCCGATCATTTTTTCCGTCTGCGGTGTGTGCGGGAGGATGAGGGTGACGTAGTCCACGTTTTTCAGCAGATCGTGTAACGGCAAGTAAGCTGCTTCGTACGCCTTTTCGACATCCGGCAAATGCCGCGTTCTTTGATGGTAGAAGACGTCCATGCCGAAGGCCCGGCATCGGCGGGCAAACTCCATTCCGATATCACCGAGCCCGATGATGCCGACCGACGCTCCCATCAGCTCGATCACGCCCTGAATCTTCGCCCAGTTTCCGCGAATTCCGCGCTGCGACGTGCGGATAGGTGAGAGGCCGAGCTCGTGGTAGACCGCGTTCTCCACCGAGCGGTGTCCGGGAAGCAGCTTGTGCGCACAGGCGATCATGAGCGCGAATGCATGCTCAGCGACCGCGACATTTCTAAACAGGGGCATGGTGGCGACTGGTATTCCACGCTCTGCCGCGGCTGCCACGTCGACATTCTTGCAGTTCAGCCCATGCTTCTGGATGAACCGCAATGCGGGGGCGGAGCGAATCGCCTCGCCGGACAGTTCGTCCTTGTAGATGTAAACGGCATCGGCATTCGCAATCAGTTCGTTCAACTTTTGGGTGCCCTGACCCAGATAGCTCAGGAGGTCAAATTGGCAGGATTCCGGCAGCTCGCTGACTCGCTGAACGAGCCCTTCGGACTCCGAGTCGAGCAGCAAGCGGATAGGTCTATCCATTGGCGGCGGCCTGCAGTCTGGTGCCGGCAACCGGGAATACGGGATGATTCCGCACGTCTGCCCGGACAGTTGCTCGCAAGGTGCACCCCCCTCCTTTAGTGACTCAAATCGCCCCCGCACGCGTCATGGCCCGCGCCAACGTCCGTTCCGGATGAAGCGCGAGGGACAAGGTCGCTTGGGCTTGAGGCTTGCGGCCGAGGTTAGACAGCTTGGACCAAGTCCGCAACGACGGGTAGTGACTGCTCGTCAAAACTCCCA
This sequence comes from Alphaproteobacteria bacterium, assembly GCA_034668865.1. Taxonomy (GTDB): domain Bacteria; phylum Pseudomonadota; class Alphaproteobacteria; order Rhizobiales; family Xanthobacteraceae; genus CANKHA01. The sequence goes on along the minus strand of JAXDOO010000027.1, from coordinate 645 downwards.
ACGAGCGGCCTTTCCGGATGAAGGGCATACGAAATCATGATCGGTGCTAGCAGATTATTTAAATTGAAAAGCCTTGCCGGAGGCACTTAGCTTGGGGGCAGAACACGCTACGGTGGGCGGAAATCTAAGAAGACGGCTCGCACCCCCAATCTGGTCGCTTCGCACGCCGTGCGGATAGCGGAGGAGATAAAATCGCGCGAGACGATAATAACCTGAACAGATAAAGTTCGTCGAAGAGCGGACGACAGGAGGGGAAATGCTTAAGCATCTTTTATCGACGGCAGCCGGCCTTGCCGGAATGTGTGCGCTACTCATTCCGGAAACCTCATCTGCGCAGTTCAAGGCGACTTACGACGAGATCGTCGCCGCTGCCAAGCGCGAGCCGCCGGTGCAGTGGTGCTCCGGCATGTCGGCGAAGGAAACGCAGCCGCTCGTCAACGCCTTCAAGAAAGCCTATCCGGACGTTCCCGAGGTCAACGATTTCGAATGCTCGGGCCAGGATGCCACGCAACGTGTGCTCACCGAATGGAAGGCGCGCGTGACGCAGGTCGATCTCCTCGATACCGACACCGAGATCCTGCAGGCGATGGAGGATCAGAATCTCACGCATGTCCAGAACTGGTCGGTATTCAAGGGAACCCCCAT
>JAXDOO010000026.1:0-9876 GCA_034668865.1 Alphaproteobacteria bacterium | reverse complement strand
GGGCTGGAGTCGTTCGAGAACCCGCTGCTGTTCGGCAATCCCGGCGGCGTCTATGTCTTCGCCAATGAAATCTACCGGATGCTGTCCTACCGCCATCCGCCGGAATACGGCGCTGCGACGGCGCTTTCGGTCATTCTGATCGTGGTGACCTTCGCGCTGCTGGTCGTGCAGTGGCAAAAGCTCGGAGGCCGCCGCTACGCGGTGGTGACCGGCAAAGGCTACCGGCCGACCAAGCTCCGGCTCCCCAATCCGCTGCGCTGGAGCATCTTCGCGCTGTTCGTCGTCTATTTCCTGCTGGCGGTGGTGATCCCGATCGGCCAGATCGTGTTCAACTCCTTCTTCGAGATCTTCGGTCTGTACGGCTGGCAATATGTGACGCTGAAGAACTGGACGAACGTGCTGAACAACGGCCGCGCGATGAACGGCCTGAAGAACACGATCATCTACGCCACCATCGCCGCCTCCGCCGTGGTCGTGATCGGCGGCCTCGTCGGCTATATCCGGGTGCGCACGCGGCACTGGCTCGGCTACGCGCTCGAACTGCTGGCATGGGCGCCCTGGACCTTGCCCGGCGTGGTGATGGGTCTTGCTCTGCTCTGGGCCTGGGCGCTGCCGCCGCAGCCATTCAACCTCTACGGCACTGCGCTGGTCATCATCATCGGTTTCATCGTCAAGGGCCTGCCGCTCGGGGCCGCGACCATGCAGTCGGCGGTGCACCAGATCAGCCCGGAGCTCGAGGAATCCTCGCGCGTGCATGGCGGCTCCTGGCTGCGCACGGTCCGTTACATCCTGGCGCCATTGCTGCGCCGTGGCGCCTTCGCCGCCTTCGTGATCGTCTTCGCGATTGCGGCGCGCGACCTCACCATTCCGTTGCTGCTTTATCGCGACGACATCGAGACACTGACCGTCACGCTGTTGCACTATTATGAGACAGCCGACATGGGGACATTAGCGGCTACCTCGCTTATTCAGCTCGCTCTTGTCATGATGCTGCTGTTACTCGACCGTCTCACACGCGAGAAAGAAGACTGAAAGGATCGCCACCCATGGCCCGGCTATCGCCCGCACGGCAGGACCTGCCCGACACCGGATCCAGCGACCTGAAGATCAAGGACGTTATTGTCCACAAGCTGCGGCTGCCGTACCGCAGCGTTGTCAATTTTCGCTCGGTGACCCAGGATCGCGGCGAATATGTGCTAATCCGCATCGTCGCCGATGACGGCCAGGAGGGTATTGCGGAAGCGGTGTGCCGTCCCGAGCAGCATGGCGAGGACGCGGCAGCGGTCGCCATGTCAATCGATACCTTGTTCAAGCCACGGCTGGTCGGGCTCGATCCGCTCGCACATCTGTCCGCGCTCGCGGCGATCGGCCGCGTCAAGTTCTGCCGCACGGAAAAGGCTCTGATCGACATCGCGCTGTGGGATCTTAAAGGCAAGATCCTGAATCAACCGGTATGGCGGCTGCTCGGTGCGGCCGAGCCAAAGCCGGTGCCGTTGACCTGGCTTGTACACGGCAAAACCACTCGGGAGGCGATGGTCGCCGATGCGCTGCAGCAGCACGAGGAGCGTGGCTATAACTCGATGAAGCTGAAGACCTGGAAGCGCAGCATGGAGGACGTTCGGCTGGTTGAGGATGTGCGAAAGGCGCTTGGCGATGACGCCTTTCTCTATGTCGACGGCAACGGCAGCTATACCGAAGGCGAGGCGCGGACAATCCTGGCGCGGGTCGCCGACTACAATGCCACCTTTATCGAGGAACCCTGCAAATTTTCCGATCCGCTTCGGCAAGCCGCTTTCGCGCCACACCTGCCGCTCCCGCTGCTCGGCGATCAATGCCTGCAATCACTCGAGGACGTTCAGTTGCACATTCGGCTCGGAGCGGTGGGCGCAATCAGCATTAAGCTCCGCCGCACCGGCTTCACGCAATCGCTGAAGATCGCGGCGCTGGCGGAAGCGGCGGGTCTGCCGGTGGTGATCGGCACCGACTCCGAGAGCCGGATCGGATCGCTGTCGCGTATGCATTTCAGGACGGCGCTGCCTTGGCTGGCGCCCTATCCTGCCGAGACGCACTTCTTCGACAAGCTCACCGACGACGCCTTTGCCGGCGAGTTCAACTTCCGTGACGGTACGCTCACGCCAACAGACGCACCGGGATTTGGCGCCGAGATCGATCACGCAAAGCTGAAAACTTTCGCCTTTTGAGGAAGTCGCCGCCGATGACCTACGATGCTGCCAAGGGAAACTTTCGCGTCGCGCTCGCCGGCGATTGCATGCTGACGCGCCGGCTCTCGGTCTTCGGCGAGCCGGCTTTTCTTGCTTTGCGCGACCTGTTCCGGGGATGCGATGCAGGCTTCGTCAACCTCGAGTCCGTCGTACGGCGGCCGGACGAAGGTACGCCGGGGGTCACGCGCGGCACCTACATGACGACGCCTCCGGAACTACTCTCCGAGCTGTCTTGGCTCGGGGTCAACATGGTGTCGACCGCCAACAATCACGCTTACGATTACGGCGAAGGCGGGCTGATGGCTACGGTACGGCATCTGGAACAGGCCGGCATCATGTTCGCTGGCAGCGGACGGAACCTCGCGGAAGCTCGGCGGCCGGGCTATCTCGACACCCGTGCCGGCCGCGTGGCGTTGATCGCGACGACGGCCACCTTCCGCCCGTGGAATGCGGCGAGCTCGCAGCGGCCGGACATGCGTGGACGGCCCGGCATCAATCCGCTCAATTCAGAGACGACCTATACCGTTGACGACGCGGCCTTCAAGGCCTTGCAGAGGATATCCGAGGGTCTCGGCTTCGAGCAAACTCGCAAGCGCAACCGCACCCATTTCTATTCCGATGCGGAGGCGCCCGACGAAGCCAGTGGCGAGTTGCAGATATTCGGAACGCGCGTCGCCAAGGCCGGAGCATTCGGCGCGACCAGCAGCGCGGACATTGCCGATGTCGAGGACAACCTGCGCTGGATCAGGGAGGCAAGGCGGCAAGCCGATTGGGTGCTGGTCAGCTTCCATAGCCACCAATTCGCCCACAAAAGCGTCGCATCCGCTCCTACCAAAATCGACCTCAAGGAGCCGGCAGACTTTGTGCCGGCGTTCGCGCGACAGTGTATTGATGCAGGCGCCGACATTTTCGTCGGACACGGCTCGCATACGCCGCTCGGCATCGAAATCTATCAGGGCAAGCCGATCCTCTACTCGGTCGGCAATTTTATCTTTCAGAACGAAAGCGTGCGCAGCTTCCCGGCGGAAGCCTACGCCCGGTTCGGGCTTGGTCACGACGCCACCCCGAGCGACTTTCTCGATGCCCGCACCGGCGGCGGCAGCAAAGGCCACATTGCCCACGCCGGCTTTTGGGAGAATATCGCAGTGACCTGCGAGTTCAGAAATGCCGTTGCCGCCGAGATCCGCATTCATCCCATCGAGCAGGGCTTCGGTGCATCGCTCGGACAACGCGGCCGCCCGATGCTCGCGACCGGCGCCATCGCCAGCCGCGTCATTGACCGCGTAGCGGAGTTGTCGCGGATCTATGGCGTCGAGATTAGCAACGATAACGGGATCGGCGTTATCGCGATCGATAGCAAAGACTGAGCCTGTCACACGATAAAGGACATATTTCGTCGCGACCGCGCAACGGGGGGAGCAACAATGACAAAACTTTTTGCTCTGCTGATATTCGCAACTCTGTTGCCCGTCAGCGCGGTGGCACAGAACGCCGCGTGGAAAAGCTCCTGGGAAGAGACGCTCGCCGCGGCGCGGGAAGAAGGCAAGGTGGTGATTTCGGGCCCACCGGTCCCAGAACTCCGCCAGGCATTACCGGCAGCCTTCAAGGCGCGCTATGGCATCGCGGTGGAATATATCGCAGCACGCGGTGGCACCGAGGCGGCGGCGCGGATGCGCGCCGAACGGCAAGCCGGCATCCACTATTTCGATATCGTATTTGCCGGCATCCAGGGCATGGCCCTGGTCTTCCATCGCGAGAAGATGCTGCAACCGCTCAAGCCGGCGTTGCAATTGCCGGAGGTTATCGACGGCAAGAAATGGAAAAAGGGGAAGCTCTGGTTCGCCGATCCTGAGGAGCAATATATCCTGCGGCTCGCGAACTCCGTCACGACGATGTTCCACATCAACACCACCCAGGCGAAACCGGAAGAAATTCGGTCCGTGAAGGACCTGCTCAATCCCAAATGGAAGGGAAAAATCGCGCTGCAGGATCCGACCATCTCTGGCAGTGGCAGCAATCAGGCCGCGCATCTCTACTTGCAGCATGGCGATGATTTCATCAAACAGCTTTACGTCGATCAGAAGCCGATTATTAGCCGCGACACGCGGCTGATCACCGACGGTCTCGCGCGTGGTACTTATGCCATCACGCTAGGCGCCGAGGACGGCAAGGTGGAAGCGCTCCGCAAGGAGGGGGTGCCGGTTTCAATTCTGGAGAATCTTACCGACCTCTACAGCGAGATATCCGCGAGTTTCGGACAGGTCGCCATCATGGACAACGCTCCGCACCCGAACGCGGCGAAGGTATTCGTGAACTGGATAGCTTCCAAGGAGGGCAGCGAGGTGTTCAACCGGGCCGTCGGCACGGTCCCAACGCGCAACGACATCGATGAAAGTCACCTGCCGCCGCAGATTATTCCGAAGGAAGGCGTGCAGTATTTCGACACTTACGACTGGGAGTTCACCATCACCCAGAAAGAAAAAGTGCGTCAGCGCATGAAGGAGCTGCTTTCAGCGCGATAAACCTGTTACGCGGTACAGGAGCGACGACATGCTGGCGCGTGCTTGGCGCGGAGCGACTACCAGTAAAGCCACGTTATTAGAGAGCGATTAGAGGGCGGGAATGACTTTAATGCTGTCGAACGACGACGCAGCGAGAGTGTTGACGATGTCCAACACGATCGCAGCGCTCGAGCAATTATATCAGGACTTGGGTGCTGGAAGCGCCGTTTACCGCGGACGTACGGATCTCTTCGCGCCCACCATAGCGGAAATCGGGGCCGACGTACCGGCAGCGCATCAGTTCAAAACCTTGGACGGCGCCATTCCTCGGCTGCATGCCACGTCAATCCGCGTCACCTCCGATGTTGTTGCATTCCCCGAAGTCAATGGGCTCCGGAGACGGATCAAGATTCCGGCCGCGACAGGCAAGTCCTACGTGGGACTTGTTTTTCTATTCAGCTCTGCAACAGGCGAACTCATTTCGATCATTCAGGACGGAATGCTGCAACGCTTCACGGTCGGCGCCATCAACGCCATTGCTGCGAAGTATCTTTCTCGTCCGGAGTCGTCGGTTGTCGGGCTCATCGGTGCGGGAGGACAGGCGGGGCCGCAATTGGCTGCACTGAAGGAAGTCAGACCGATCCGGCAAGTCCATGTTTACAGCCCGACACCGGGCGAGGCCGAAGCATTCGCTAACTCCAACGCTGCCTCTGTCGGGATCGAAATCACGGCGGTAGCAAGCGCCGAGACGGCGGTTGATGGCGCGGATATCGCGGTGACGGCGACTAACAGCCGCGCCCCGTTCTTCCCAGCGGCTTGGCTCAAGCCGGGCATGCACCTCAGCTGCATGCAGCGTGACGAACCGATGGACGATTGCTTCAAGGAAGCGGACGTTGTGATCTTCCACACGCGCATGAAGGAGCACGAATACGTGTCCACGGACTTCGCCGCGATGGAGAAGCGCTTCGGCTTCGTCATCCGCGATCATCCTCCGCGCGATCTGGACTGGAACGACTTTCCCGATCTTGGTGAGCTTGTGGCTGGAAAGGTCAACGGGAGACAGACCCCGCAACAACGCACCTTCTTTCTCAACAGCACCGGCGTAGGGGCGCAATTTACCGCGCTCGCACATCTCATCTACAGTGGCTGTCGTGAACTGGGCCTCGGCCACGAAATGCCGGCTGAATGGTTTGTCGAAGCCATTCAACCGTGAATCGAGAAGGGGCTGAAACCGTGAGCCGTGAAACCGTCCAGCTCTCAGAATACGCAGCCACCTTACGCTACGAAGATATTCCGGCTGACGTTGTCGATGCGGCTAAGAACACGATCGCGGACGGCATCGCGGCTTGCGTTTTCGGGTATCGCTTCCCCTGGAGCCAAGCGATCGTGCGATATGCGCAGCAATCCGGTGCCGGTAACAGCGCGGTGCTCGGACCGGGCGCCCCGATGCTCCCGCCGCCTTTTGCAGCGCTTGTGAATGGCGCCCTCGCCCACTCCTTCGAACTCGACGCCGGCACGCGGGTGGGCGTCGGTGCCCACCCGTTCGGCACAGTCTTCACCGCCGCCTTGCCTGTCGCGCAGGACAAAGGACTAAGCGGCAGAAAGTTGATCACCGCATTCATCGCCGGCAGCGAAGTCATGCTGCGGATCGGTCGCGCCACCGGGCGCTCGAACGAGCACCGGGGATTTCATGCGCCGGGAACAACCGGGCCTTTTGGCGCTGCGATTGCCTGCGGCTTGCTGCAGGGCTTCGACAACGAGCGGCTGCTGAACGCCATCGGGATTGCGGGCTCGGTCGCATGCGGACTACGGCAATTCTCCGTCTCCGACACCGGGTCCATGGTGAAGCGCTTGCACTTCGGCCGCGCGGCAGAAGGCGGCGTTCTCGCCGCAGGCCTGGCGGCGGAAGGTTTCGACGGACCACACGATATTCTGGAGGGCAAGGCCGGGTTCCTGAAGGTGTTCTGCGATCACTACGATGCGGGGGAACTGACGCGCGGCCTGGACGGCAGTACCTTCCTCATGCGCGAGATCGCGATGAAGCGCTTTGGTACCCATGGATCCTCCCAGATTCCGCTGCAGACGCTGCTCGACATCCGCAAGAGCCGTCCTTTCGATCACGACGAAATAGAATCCATTCACATCGCTGCCGCCCGCGAAGCGGTCGAGCATCACGACAACCTAGCACCAACCGATCTGATGCAGGCGCAGTACAGCGTTCCGTTCTGCATCGCCCTCGCCTGCGTCCGTGACGTGCGTGACCCACGCTCGCTCGACGAAAGCGCGCTGACCGATCCGGCCATTCGCGCCGCCCTACAGCGCGTGAATTATGAAGTCGGCGGCATCGCCGATAAGCGAACGTGCCAAATGACTGTGACGCTGAAGAACGGTGACATATTCAAATTGACTCTGCCGGAGCCCGACGTTCCGTGGCGGCGAGCGAACCGCGAGGAAACCTACGAAAAATACGCGATCCTGATGCGCGACTGCCCCAAATCCAAATCGGATGACCTGTTCGAGCGCGTTCAGAAATTGGAACAGGAAAAAACGGTCGATTGGATGAGAATCTAGGCAAATTTCGCGGCGATCGGGCCGAGAACTCAGTCAGACTGATGTCACGATAAAACAGGAGGTAAACATGAAGAGCAGGAGAGGTTTCTCTATCAGTGTGGGTGCGCTGGCGGCGACAATCTTGGTCGCAACGGCCGCGCAGGCGCAGACAGGCGCTGATTTCTATAAAGGCAAAACCGTCACCTACATCGTAGCCACCGCACCGGGCGGCGGCTACGATACCTATGGTCGGCTTGTTACCGATTATATGCAGAAACATCTGCCCGGTTCGACCTTCGTGGTGAAGAACGTCCCTGGTGCGGGTCATATCGTCGGCGCGAACACCATTTATGCATCAAAGCCGGACGGACTCACGATCGGGACATTCAACACCGGCCTGATCTATAACCAGCTGATAAACGCAGACGGCGTGAAGTTTGATCTCACCAAGATGTCCTGGGTTGGCAAGGCTGCTTCGGAGCCGCGTATTTTCCTTGCCGCTGAGCAGGCACCGATCAAGACGTTCCAGGACATTGTCGACTCGAAGGTGCCATTGAACTTTGCAACGACAGGGATCGGCAGCGCCAACTATGTCGAAATCTCTTCCCTGACGAACCTCCTCAAGCTGCCGATCAAGGTTCTGACCGGTTACAATGGCAACGAGGATCAACTCGCCATGCGCCGAGGCGAAGCTGCCGGAACTATGGGTTCCCGTTCTTCGTTCGAGCAGTTCGTCAAGAACGGTTATGGCCGTTTTATTGCGCAGATTGGCGGCAAACAGACCGACCTTCCGCAAGTGCGTGACCTGATCAAGGACCCCAAGGGCCAGACCTTTGTCGCGCTGATCCAGTCGCAGGGGGATATCGCGCGCCTGACTGCGGGCCCTCCCGGCATTCCTGCGGACCGCCTGGAGGCGCTGCGTGACGCTTACAGGAAAGCTATGGAAGACCCGGAGCTCAAGGCCAAGACTGAAAAGCTCAACCTTCCGATCGACCCGGCCTACGGCGACGACGTGCTGAAGCTTGTCAAGGAAGCGCTCAATCAGCCACCGGAAGTCATCACGGTTGTCAAGAATGCGCTGCAGGCCAAGGAAGAACCGCCTAAGTAACGTCCGCGCGCTTAGGCTCAATGATCAAGGAAATAGTGGAGATCAGCATGAAACAGATTCTCACGGCCGCGTTGCTTGCGGGTTCAATCGGCGCGGCGCAGGCACAGGACCTGATTCCGGTCCAGTTGTCGCTCGGCGACGTTTCGCTCAACAAGGTGGCCTTCCTGGTCGCCGCCGACAATGGCATCTACGAGAAGAACGGCCTCAAGGTACGCCAGTTCGTCACCGCCAACGCGGCCAGCCGCATCAAGCGCAGCGGCGTCACCGTGCCTGCGGATTTCATCGGTACCGAGGAAGAGGAGCATGCAGCGCCGCTCAATATCGGCGGCGGCTCACCGATGATTGTGCGGATGACCAGCGATGCGCGCGCCGTCAGCCGCATAATCCTCGCGACCTTCGAGGATACGTCGAAGTTTCACATCATCTCGAAGAAGGAGCTTAATACGCTCGACGACCTCAAGGGAAAGCGGCTGGGCTATTCCAGCTTTGGCGCCGTCAGCCATCTGATGGTGCTGGCGCTGATGAAGCAGAAGGGCTGGAGTCCCGAGGACGACATCTCGCTGATCAGCGAGGGCATGGCCTATGACGCACTGAAGAAAGACAAGGTCGACGCCTTCATCGGGAGCGAAATCTATTACGGCATGGCAGAGAAGCAGGGCTTCAAGGATCTGGCGGATATCACCCCGCTCAAAATCCCCGTCGCAGGCTCCGGTATCAATGCCGAACGCGAATGGCTGAAGCACAACCGCGACACCGCACGCCGCTTTGTGAAGGCGTCGATCGACGCCTATGCGTTCATGAAGAACAACAAGGAAGCGACGCTGAAAGCGATCGAGAAGTGGTACGGTATCATGGACCGCGCCCAGCAGGAGAGCATGTACGAGACCGTCGAGGCGACGCCGATGAAGCCTTATCCGTCGGTCGCCGGCATCAAGCAGGTGCTCGCGCTGTATACCTATCGCGAGCTGAAGAAGGCCACGCCGGAAGACTTCTACGACGCGAGCTTCATGACCGAGCTCGACAAGAGCGGCTATATCGATAGCGTCTACAAGAAATAGCCCGCCTCAGAACCCGAAGTTCCGGCCGGGCAGACGTTAGGTAAGGTTGTCGGATTCCAGGATCGCCTCGTCGGGGACTTTCCAACGATGGCGACTGACTGACCGTGGCGAATTGACCTTTGTTAGCATTCGCATCCGCTAGGCGGCGCGGATATTTCCGAGGAAGCGGCCGACTTCCGCGCGTAGCGCTTCGGCCTGGCGATTGAGGTCGACCGCGGCTTCCACCACCTGATTGGCGGCGGAGCCGGTGGAAACTGCCAGGCCACATTAAGGACTTTCGTTTACCGCCACCCTGAATGGTCGTGGGGTATCACCGCTCTCTACCCCGGTCGGCAACCCTGCTCAAACGGCCACCTTGCCGAGAAAGCTCTCGACCTCACCCCGCAGATTTGCGGCAACGCTGGCGACCCCTTCGCACGCTTCGAGAAGTGTTTGCG
>JAXDOO010000025.1:0-13894 GCA_034668865.1 Alphaproteobacteria bacterium | reverse complement strand
TGACGAGGTGGCTCGCTTCTTTCTTGAGGATGAGGTGAGAGCGCTGTCGCGTCGGCAGGATGTTCTCGTGCAGATTGACGAGATTGATCCGGGTCCAGATCGAGGTCGCGGTCTGCGCCGCCTCCGCGTCGGACAATTTCGAATAGCGGTGGAAATAGGATTTCGGATCGCGGAACGCGGTGCCGCGCAATGTCAGAAAGCGATCGACATACCACTGCATCAGCACGTCTTCGCGGGCGTCGAGATAGACCGAGAAGTCGAAGAAGTCGGACACATAGGGAATGGCCTTGCCGTCCTTCGGGGGCCGGCCGGTCTGCAGCACATTGAGGCCTTCGACGATCAGGATGTCGGGGCGGTCGATCTCCACCCATTGGTTCGGGATCACATCATAGATGAGATGCGAGTAGATCGGCGCCCGCGCCGGACGGCGGCCCGCCTTCACGTCGGCAAGAAACCGCAGCAACGCCGGCAGGTCGTAGCTCTCGGGAAAACCCTTTTTCTCCATCAGGCCTTCGCGCTCGAGCACGGCGTTCGGATAAAGGAAGCCGTCGGTGGTCACGAGATCGACCTTTGGCGTGTCGGGCCAACGCGCGAGCAGCGCCTGCAGCACGCGCGCGGTGGTGGACTTGCCCACCGCGACGGAACCCGCGACGCCGATGATGTAAGGCATCTTGCTGTCTTCGGTGCCGAGGAAGGCCTGCTGCACATGAAACAGCCGCTGCGTGGCCAAGACATACAGCGACAGCAGGCGCGAGAGCGGCAGGTAGATTTCCTCCACCTCGGCCATGTCGAGGCGATCATGCAGCGAACGCAGGCGCGAGACCTCCTCCGGAGACAGTGTCATCGGCGTGTCTTTGCGCAACGCGGCCCATTCCCCGCGCGAGAAGATGCGGTAGGGCGAGAGCTGGTTGTCGGTACGCTGCTCCATGAAAATTTTTCCGTCAGCTGCCCTGTGGTCGCGAGGATTTTTCTTCCAGGCCGGACATCCCCTGGCGCGCGCACAGCGCCTCTTCGACTTCTGCCAAGGTGATGCCGCGCGCATGCAGCAGGATCAGCAAATGGTAGAGGAGATCGCCGCTTTCCGCGACCAGGCGCTCGCGGTTTTCGCTGGTCGCGGCGATCACCGTCTCGATAGCCTCCTCCCCCATCTTCTTGGCGCTATGCTCAATCCCTTTGTCCAACAGCTTGCGCGTATAGGAGACATCGGCGCCGGCTTTCGCCCGCTCCTGGATGCGTTTTTCCAAGTCCTGCAGCGTGAATTTGGCCATGTCGTTGCAACTCCAAGCCTGCCATATCACCTCTCCCGGTTGGCGGGGAGAGGGACTTTAGAGTGGTTCCGCCATAGGATCGCTCATGCGTGAGAAGCTGCTCGACTTCTGGTTCGATTTTGCCTCGACCTATTCCTATCCGGCAGCCCAGCGGATCGGGCCGCTGGCGTCCAAGGCGCGGGTGAAGGTGCGGTTCCGGCCTTTTTTGCTGGGTCCGATTTTTCAGGCCCAGGGTTGGGAAAGCTCTCCGTTTAATCTCTACGAAGCCAAGGGTCGCAACATGTGGCGCGACCTCGAGCGGCTCTGCGCCGAGCTCGATCTGCCCTTTCGGCGGCCTGCAATGTTCCCGCAGCAAAGCGTGCTGGCGGCCCGGGTGGCGCTGGTCGGGCTCAAGCTGCAAGAGAAATGGGGCAAGAATTTCTGCCTGGCGCTGTTCCGCGCCGAATTCGCCGAAGGCCGCCGCATCGACGACGCGGCGGTGATCGGCGAAATTCTTGCGCGGTTGAAAGTCGAGCCCGCGCCGGTGCTGGAAGCGGCGCGCTCCGACCTGTTGCGGGTGGCATTGCGCATGGAGACAGAGGAAGCGCAGCGGCTCGGCATTTTCGGCGCGCCGACCTTCATCACGCCCGATGGCGAATTGTTCTGGGGTAATGACCGGCTGGAGCGCGCCTTGTCCTGGATGAAGAAGCCGCGGTCGCCGCCCGTCCGCGCAAAAGCGCGGACTCGGCGCAAAAGGCGCTAGGCGTCGAGCCGCACCGGCAGGCCGGCCTTGGCCATAAACTGTTTCGCCTCGGAAACGGAATGCTGGCCGAAGTGGAAGATCGAGGCGGCCAGCACGGCGGTGGCGTGACCCTCGCGAATGCCGTCGACCAGATGTTGCAGCGTACCGACCCCGCCGGACGCGATCACCGGCACCGGTACCGCATCCGCCACAGCACGCGTAAGCGCGATGTCGAAGCCGGAGCGGGTGCCGTCACGATCCATCGAGGTGAGCAGGATTTCTCCGGCGCCGAGCGAAACCACCTCGCGCGCGTAGTCCACCGCATCCAGGCCGGTCGGCTTGCGGCCGCCATGAGTGAAAATTTCCCAGCGGTCTTGCTCGCCCGGCTGCGAAACTTTCTTGGCGTCCACCGCGACCACGATGCATTGGTCACCGAATTTTTCCGCTGCCTCGCGCACGAAAGCGCGCCGCTCCACCGCCGCGGTATTGATCGAAACCTTGTCGGCGCCCGACGACAACAGCGCGCGGATGTCTTCGACCGTGCGCACGCCTCCGCCCACCGTCAGCGGCATGAAACAGGCTTCCGCCGTGCGTTGCACCACATCCAAAATGATGCCGCGCTTCTCGTGGCTAGCGGTGATGTCAAGGAAGCAGAGCTCGTCGGCGCCGGCCGCGTCATAGGCGATTGCGGCCTCCACCGGATCGCCGGCGTCGCGCAGATCGACGAAATTGACCCCCTTGACCACGCGGCCGTCTTTGACGTCGAGGCAGGGAATGACGCGGACTTTGAACATGGGATCAAAGCCTATCGCGGCCAGGAACAAAATGCTTCGCGCTAACTGCGGCTGTATCCTTTAGAATTTTTAGCGCTTGAGCAGCGTCAATACGTCCATCATACAGCGCGCGACCAGCAATAATGCCCTCGACGTTTTCGTGGCCTCGCAATGCAGCGCTTTTGATTTCGTCGGCATTCGACAGCCCGCCGCTCGCAATCACCGGAATTTTCGCGTGATCAGCAAGCTCATAAGTTGCGTCCCAATTGATGCCGGCCAAAACGCCGTCTCGCGAAATATCGGTATAGACGATTGCAGTAACACCTGCATCGGCAAAGCGATCTGCCAATTCAAAAGCGGTTAGCTCAGATTGTTTGGCCCATCCTTCTACCGCAACCATGCGGTCTCGCGCATCAACGCCGACCGCAATTTTGCCCGGATATCTCTTCGCTGCCGCTTTGACGAAATCCGGGTCGCGCACCGCTGCGGTGCCGATGATGACGCGCGTCACGCCTTTGCCGAGCCAGCCGTCCACCGTCGCCATGTCGCGCACGCCGCCGCCGAGTTGCAGCGGAATCTTGATGGCGCGCAAAATCGCGTCCACCGCCTGCGCATTCACCGGCTTGCCGGCGAAGGCGCCGTCGAGATCGACCACATGCAAGTATTGAAAACCCTGCTGCTCGAAGGCGCGCGCCTGCGCTGCCGGGTCCTGATTGAAGATTGTCGCGCGCGCCATATCGCCCTGCTGCAATCGCACGCAGGCGCCTTCCTTCAGGTCGATGGCAGGAAAGAGAATCACGGCTTCCACTTCAGGAAATTGGCGATCAACGCCAATCCGAGCCGCTGGCTCTTTTCCGGGTGAAATTGCGTGCCGACCATATTGTCGCGTCCGATCACCGCGGTAATCGGACCGCCATAATCGGTCTGCGCCAAGAGGTCGCCGGGGTCTTTCGGCTTCAGCTGATAGGAATGCACGAAATAAGCATGCGCGCCCTGCGGCCCGAGCGCGATGCCGTCGAATAGTGGATGCGCCTTGCGCGGCTCAAGCGTGTTCCAGCCCATGTGCGGGATCTTCAGGGTCGCGTCGGCGGGCGCGATCTTGTCCACTTCCCCCGCGATCCAGCCCAAGCCTTCGGTCGTTTCGTATTCGCGGCCGTGCTCCGCCATGAGCTGCATGCCGACGCAGATGCCGAAGAAGGGCTTGCCCTCGGCGCGCACGCTTTCTTCCAGCGCTTCCAGCATGCCCGGCACGGCAGCAAGTCCGCGCCGGCAATCGGCGAAAGCGCCGACGCCGGGAAGCACGATACGCGCCGCCCGGCGTACCGCATCCGGATCGCTCGTCACGACAATAGATTGATCGGGCGCCGTCTCGCGCGCGGCGCGCTCAAATGCCTTCGCGGCCGAGTGCAGATTGCCCGAACCATAATCAACGATGGCAACGCTCACCGCATCGCTCCCGGGTGCGGAAACAGCCCGATGATCTGCCCATCGCCGGGCCGCGGAAAGCTTCCCGGCGATTGCGCCGTCGGCGTTGCCGGGATCGCCGGCGGCGGCGTCCAGGTGGCAAAGAATCGCCGCTCCGCAGTTTCCATGTCCTCGCCCACGACGACGCCGAGATTTTTCCAGCCGCGCCGGCTCAAGGTCCAGCGGCGCAACGTGCCCGCCTCAAATCCGATCAGCAGCGCCAACAGGAACCAGACGACAAACGTCACAATATTCGGGGCGTTGAGCGCCCACAGACCGATTTGCACGCCGAGCGAAACCGCGAAATAGAGCAGCGTCACCAGCCAGAGCCGGCGCCATAGCATCCACAGCGGACCCAACAGAAAGGCCCAAAAATAAAACCCGTCACGCACGAAGGTGAAGCGTTCCGGATTGGCGGAGGCTTCATTCTTCCGCGGCAGAGGTTCGTGCACGGTATAGACGGCCATGCGGTTCCTTGTGCTTTACGTCATGCCCGCGAGGGCGGAGGCATCCAGTAATCGCCGGCATTAGATATAGGCATCGGCGTCGGTGATTACCGGATCATCCGCATTCGCGGATGACGCCGGCGCCTAACCGCCAAGGCTACCCTTGGTGGAAGGCACCTCGTCCTTGGCGCGCGGATCGATTGCCACCGCAGCCCGCAACGCCCGCGCCAGGCCTTTGAAACAGGATTCGGCGATGTGGTGATCGTTGGTGCCGTGGAGCGTCTGCGCATGCAGCGTGATCCCGGCATTCATGGCAAAGGCCTGGAACCACTCCTGCACCAGCTCAGTGTCGAAGGTGCCCACCTTGTCGCGCACAAATTCCGCCTTGAAGACCAGGAAAGGCCGGCCCGAAATATCGATCGCCACCCGCGTCAGCGCTTCATCCATCGGCACATGGACGTCGGCGTAACGGGTGATGCCACGCATGTCGCCGAGCGCCTGCTTCACCGCCTGGCCGAGCGCGATGCCCACGTCCTCGGTGGTGTGGTGATGGTCGATATGCAGGTCGCCCCTGGCCTTCACCGTGACGTCAATGCGGGAATGGCGGGCGAGCAGGTCAAGCATATGGTCGAGGAAGCCGATACCCGTGGAAACCGTCGCGGCCCCCTGCCCGTCGAGGTCGACCGAGACCTCGACATCGGTTTCCTTGGTTTTGCGCTTGATTGATGCGGTTCGCATGGCGACGCCTTTTATCAGGCGTCGCCCGGATTCGCTACTGCATCGCAAAACGGGGGTTAATCCTCCTTTTCGACGATTCGGGCCGCGATAGGAGGCGGTGGCGGCAGGATACTGTCCTTGGTTGGAAAGCGCTTGTCGAGGAAATCGAAAGTCACCCCGATCGCCAGGCCATACACCAAGTGCAGGCCCAGCATTCCGACCGGCTCCACGAGGCCCAGCCGCCAGCCAAACAGCCCGGCACCGATGACCGGCATGAAGATGATCATCATCAGGAACCAGGCGATAACTCCGAACATCAGGCCTTTCTGCCAGCGCGGGCGATCCACCCCGGTGGTGGCCTCGAAAGCCGCGAAAATCGGACCCCAGAGAAGAGCGCCAACGATGAAATGATCGACCCAGGCGGCGGCGCGCTGGATCGATCCCAGCTTGTCGATGTGCTCGATGATATCGAGCTGCTTCAGAATGCCGGCGGCATTGAACAACATAATAAGCGCCGATAGGACGACCGTGGCGACAAAGCCCGCGATCACTCCTTTCCAGCTATTCGGCATGAGTTTTCTCCCTAGACTTTTTATAGGCTAGACGCTGCCACCGAATGCGGGCGGGTGGAATTGCGTCTCGTTGTCCCAGTCCATACATGACCTCCAACGAGGGTTTAAGCAATGCACTCCGATCAGGCTTCCTGGCATGGCACGACGATTCTAACCGTCCGCAAGGGCGGATCGGTCGCGATCGGGGGTGACGGCCAGGTTTCGATTGGCCAAACCATCGTCAAGGCTAATGCAAAAAAGGTGCGCAGACTCGGCAAAGGCGACGTGATCGGCGGATTTGCCGGCGCCACCGCCGACGCCTTCACCCTGTTTGAGCGGCTGGAGGCCAAGCTCGATCAATATCCCGGCCAGCTCACCCGCGCGGCCGTTGAACTCGCCAAGGATTGGCGCACCGACCGCTACCTGCGCCGGCTGGAAGCGATGATGATCGTCGCCGACAAGGACGTATCGCTGGTGATCACCGGCGCCGGTGACGTGCTGGAGCCGGAAGCTGGAACCGCAGGCATCGGCTCGGGCGGCAATTTTGCGCTGGCCTCGGCGCGCGCGCTGCTGGATGGGCCGCTCGATGCGGAAAGCATCGTGCGCCGCTCGCTCGACATTGCTGCCGACATCTGCGTCTTCACCAACCGCAACGTGACGATCGAGACGTTGAAGACCGGCTGACCGATGGCAGCTCCGGTGTATCAGTTTCGCCGCATGACCGCGGCGGATTTGCTTCTCGTTCGCGGATGGCTGGCGATGCCGCATGTTATGGAATGGTGGGGCGACGCAGACGAGCAATTCGAACTCATCCGGGATGACCTGCAGTCTTTGGCGATGGATCAGTTCATCATTGCCGTTGACGATCGCCCGTTTGCCTATTTGCAATGCTATGACCCGACGGCATGGCCGGAGAATGGGCTCGGTTCTCATCCGTTCGGAACGCGCGGTATTGACCAGTTCATCGGTGATCCCAATATGATTGGCCACGGCCATGGCTCTGCTTTCATCCGCCAGTTCACCGACGGCCTGCTGACTGCGGAGACCCCGCGTGTGCTGACCGACCCCGACCCGGCTAATGCACGCGCGATCCGCGCCTATGAAAAGGCTGGCTTCCGCACCGAGGGACTAGTCGACACGCCCGACGGTCTGTCGTTGCTGATGGTGCGTCATCCATGACCGTCACGTCCCGGGACGATCGTCTCGTTGCGAGTGGACATGACGTCCGCGCGATGGCCGTAGTTTTGGCGTTGATCGGGACGCAGGCGGCGGTTCTCTATGACCTGGGCCGCGTACCGATGTGCACCTGCGGCACGATCAAGCTGTGGCACGGCGTTGTGCAAAGCGCGGAAAATTCGCAGCACATCACGGATTGGTATACGCTGTCGCACATCATCCACGGGTTTCTGCTCTATTTCTTGGCGTGGCTCGCGCTGCCGCGCAGCTCCGTCCTGACCCGACTCGCGCTGGCGGTGGGCGTGGAAGTCAGCTGGGAAATTCTCGAGAACACGAGTTTCGTGATCGAGCGCTATCGCGCCGGCACGATCTCGCTCGACTATTACGGCGACAGCATCGTCAATTCCGTAGCCGACACGCTGGTCATGATCGCAGGATTTGTTTTGGCATCCCAGCTTCCTATATGGGTCGTTATAGGGCTGGCCGTTTTGATGGAAGCCTTTGTTGGATATTGGATCCGGGACAATCTGGCGCTCAACATCATCATGTTGCTGCATCCGATCGATGCCATCCGGATCTGGCAGACAGGCGCCTGAGGGTCTATCGATACAATGACAGATTTTTCCCCGCGTGAAATCGTTTCCGAACTCGACCGTTTCATCATCGGCCAAAGCGACGGCAAACGCGCGGTGGCAATCGCGCTGCGCAATCGCTGGCGACGCCTACAGCTCGATGAAAAGCTGCGCGACGAAGTTCTGCCGAAAAATATCCTGATGATCGGGCCGACCGGCGTCGGCAAGACGGAAATTTCCCGGCGGCTGGCAAAGCTCGCGGGCGCGCCCTTCCTCAAGGTCGAGGCGACCAAATTCACCGAGGTCGGCTATGTCGGTCGCGACGTGGAGCAGATCGTTCGCGACCTGGTCGAGATTGCCATCGGACTGACGCGCGAGCGCAAGCGCAAGGACGTGCAGGCGCGCGCCCAACTCGCCGCGGAAGATCGCGTGGTCGATGCCCTGGTGGGCGCGACCGCCAGTCCGGCTACCAAGGAATCCTTTCGCCGCCGGCTGCGCGCGGGCGAACTCAACGATAAGGAAATCGAGATCGAGGTGCAGTCGGGATCCGCCGGCCTGCCGATGTTCGAGATCCCAGGCATGCCGGGAGCGCAGATGGGCGCCATCTCGATTGGCGATATCTTCGGGAAGATGGGAGGGCGTACCAAGACGCGCCGCGTCACCGTGCAGGAATCCCATGACATCCTGATCAATGAGGAATCCGACAAGTTGCTCGACAACGAGCAGCTGGTGCAGGAATCCATCAAGGCGGTGGAGCAGAACGGTATTGTCTTCCTCGATGAAATCGACAAGATCGCCGGCCGCGAGGGCCGCGGCGGCGCCGACGTTTCACGCGAAGGCGTGCAGCGCGATTTGCTGCCGCTGATTGAAGGCACCACGGTTTCGACCAAGCACGGACCGGTGAAGACAGACCATATCCTGTTCATCGCGTCGGGCGCGTTCCATTTGTCGAAACCATCGGACCTGTTGCCCGAGCTGCAGGGGCGGCTACCGATCCGGGTCGAGCTCAAGGCGCTTACACGCGACGATTTCCGCCGCATCCTGACTGAGCCGGAGGCCTCGCTGATCAAGCAATATGTGGCGCTGATGGCCACCGAAGGCGTGACGCTGGAATTTTCCGACGATGCGATCGACGCCATTGCTGACGTGGCCGTGGGGGTCAATTCCAGCGTGGAGAATATCGGCGCGCGGCGTTTGCAGACAGTGATGGAACGCGTGCTCGACGAGATCTCTTTCGCCGCGCCGGACCGGGCTGGTGAAACCTTGAAGATCGACGCCGCCTATGTGCAGCAGCACGTCGGTGATCTCGCCAGGAACACCGACTTGAGCCGGTTTATTCTGTAGCGACGCTTCCTTCCCTGCCTTGCAAACGACCTCGCTCGCGAAGAGAGCGGGTGGGGATCAACTTCTTTAAAGACAACCGCCTGACCTCCCTCCTTGCAGGAGGGAAAAGAAAGACTTCTACCGGCCCTTGCGCATGCGCAGGTAAAGCGCGCCTTCGCCGCCGTGGCGCTGGTGCGCTTCTTCATAGCCGACGACCATCGCGCGGAATTGCGGCAGCACCAGCCATAGCGGCACCTGGCGCTTCAGCACGCCGCCCTGACCGCTCCGGCCTTTGCCGGTGATGACCATCACCAGCCTGGCACCGCGTGTCTGCGCTGTGTGTAGGAAGTGCAGCAGCGCATCATGCGCTTCGGCTTGTGTCAGGCCATGCAGATCGAGCCGGCCGTCGATCGGGTCGCGCCCGCGCGCGACGCGCTGCTTGGCGCGGCGGCCTAGCGGCGCCAGCACGGGCGGGGATTCGATTTTCGGCTTGGGCGACTGCAGTTTGGCGGAAGACGGCGGGTGTGTCCGGGGGGTAGGAGGAGCCCCTGCATCGTTTGCGGCTTCGATCTCCGTTGTCGCAATCGGGCGCAACGGCTGAATGCCGCGCGTGATCTCACGCCATAGGACCCTTTCACCGTCGCTCAGCCGCCTGCCGCGCGATCCGCTCATCGGCTGGCTTCGACCCTCGGCCGTGGACGCGGCAAGGGCGTAGTCTGGGAGCCGGTCAGAATGAATTCCGGTCGCGGCGGCGGCAGCGGCACGCTGCGGGCAGCGGCCGTGAAATCGAGTTCACGCGGGAGCAGCATCGCAAGGCGTGCCGGATGCCGGATGCGGCCCGCGACCTGCCCGGCTTCCTGGCCCGCGCCGAAATAGAGATCCGCGCGCGCCGGTCCCACGATCGCCGAGCCGGTGTCCTGCCCCACCATGAGACGGCGGAATTGGCTCTTCGCCTGAATGCTGTCGATCGGCAGTTCTGCCTCGATGAAGAAAGGCGTGCCGTAAACGTGCAGCGCCTTGTCCACCGCGATCGAGCGGCCGGGAGTGAGCGACACGCCTTGCGCACCTTTCGGCTCTTCCACGGCCGATAGCGGGACCTCGCGGAAGAAAACATAAGATTTGTTCTTGCCGCGGATTTCTTTGGCGTTGTCCGGATTCTCCTCCATCCATTTGCGGATGCGGTCCATGGACATTTCTTCACGCGGAATGGCGCCGTTTTCGATCAGGAAGCGCCCGACCGGTGAATAAGGATGGCCGTTATGGGCAGCGTAATTGACCCGCACCATCCCGCCATCCGGCATCCGAATCCGCGCCGAGCCCTGGATCTGGATGAAGAGAAGATCGATCGGATCCTTAAGCCAGCAAATCTCAAGATTGCGTCCCGTCAGCACGCCCTCTTCGATCTCGCCGCGATCGTAATAGGGCACGATTTTTTTCCGCCCGAATTTACGACCGACCGGACCTTTGTTCGGGAAGCCATCGGTAACGCGTCGCCGTCCTCCGGGAATGAGGTTGGAGGGCTTGCGATAAAGCGGCACCTGGAATTCCTCGCTCCAGGTGCGCGAGCCTTCCACGATCGGCTCGTAATAGCCGGTGAGAAAACCGGCGGCCTCGCCCAGGGTGGCGATCCGCATGGGGCGAAAATTCATTTCGAAGAAGGCACGCGCTTGCTCGTTGTCGGACGCGGTATACATCCGCGCGCGGCGGCAGATCTGCTGTAAGGCGCTGAACATGGGGCCGGCTTCGCGCCCCGGCGAGGTGCGCGGCAGGATCGCCTTGCAGCTGTCCATGAATGTCTTGAAGGCCGCCCTGTGATCGTCTTCGGCCCAGCCGCCGAGATCTGACCAGGCCAGCGGCTCAAGCTGGCTATTGGGGATTTTGAACGTGGAGACTTGCGCGGCGGCACGCGTCACCCCGCTCGCACAAGCCACCGCCAGTGATGCAAGCAAAATAGAAAATGCCGCGAGCCGGGCCGCGCGCGCCATCACTGCCCCGCTTCGGTCGCGATCAGCTTCCAATTGGGGTCGCGTGAGGAGATGTCGCGCGCGAAGGTCCACACGTCGGTAACTTCGGTGACCTTGTCAGCATTGCCGTCGATCACCGTGCCAGCTTTATCCCGCGTGACCGAAATAAGCTGCGAGACAAAGCGCACGGTGATTTGCGCCGACTTGCCGCGCATCTCGGCACCGGTGATTTCAGCGATGTCGATAGAGACGAAGCGGGTTTCCACCTTCTCACCGCGCTTTTCGCGTTCGGTGATCGCGGCGTCGAAGCCTTCGTAAACGTCGCGTGACAGCAAATTCTTCAGCGTGCGGCGGTCGCCTTCGGCATAGGCGGTGACCACCATTTCATAAGCCGCGCGCGCGCCGGCGACGAAATGCTTGGGATCGAATTCGGGATCCGATGCGGCGATTGCATCCAGGCCGGTGGCGGTCGGAGAGCCGGTTTCCGCGATCCCTTTCCAGCGGTCGGCGGAAGCCGGTTCGGCATTCACAACCGGCTCAGCGGCACGACCCGGCAGGCTGACCACATTGTCCTTGGCGGCATCCTTGGCAGCGCCACGCACGGGATCGCGCGAGAACGGATCATATGGCGGCCGTTCCCGGCCGGTACGCTGGCCTAAAACACTGCGCAGCCGCAGGAAGATAAAAACCGCGACGGCTAGAAACACGATGGTGTAAATGTCGAACACGTCTCGCAAGAACTCCGCAGCCGTGGCGACGGGACGTCGATCAGCCGATAGCAGGCTTGCCACCGGTCGGGCCCTCTTATCGGCTATGTAGGCACCGCGAGCCGGCCGATCTAGGCCCTGCGCCCATTTGGCGTCGCAATTAAGGTGAGCGCCAGAAGGACATTAGACGATCCGCGACTGCGCGCCAACAGCGCCTTAATCGGAGTGGAATGGCAATAAATAATGGTTAAGTGGCTCCTTTTGGCGATGGCAGCGCTGCTGGCGGGAGAGGTTGCAGCGCTTGTTGCGGTCGCCTCGGTTATCGGCCTGCCACAAGCGCTCGTCCTCATGCTCGCCACCTCGCTTGCCGGCATAGCCGTGCTGCGGCATCCCGGTCGGACCCGTATCGGCCGGCTGCACGAAGCGGTTACGAAAAAAGGCGTCGGCGGGCTGCAAGCGAGTGGAGACGCTTTTTTGACCATTGCAGCGGGTTTCCTGCTGCTATTGCCAGGCTTTCTCACCGACGCGGGCGGGCTTCTGCTGCTCCTGCCTCCGGTACGGAACTGGATCGCGGCGCGATTTCAGCGCGTTATGCAAACGAGGCCGCCTCGGCGGCCTGGCGTGGTTGATCTCGAGCCAGATCAATGGAGCCAGACGCCCGATCAGAAGACCGATGACCCGCGCCGCCCTAGCGGCCCATCATGATGATTCCATGAGTGTTCTTGTCGCGCCAAAGCCCCTGTGTTAGGCCGCCCGCAACGGCGGCCGCCGATCACGAAGTTTTTTGGAGCAAGTCATGTCGAACACCAACAACGGCGGAGAACCGAAGGATCAGCCGCCGCCGCAGCTCAATGTGCTGGCTCAATACGTGAAGGATTTTTCCTTCGAGAATCCCAACGCGCCGGCCTCGCTTGGCGCTTTCCAGCAGTCGCAGCCGGCGATCAATGTTCAGATCAATGTGCTTGCCAACCCGCTGAACGCGACCGATTTCGAAGTCATTCTCAAGACCGAGGGCAAGGCCGAGCGCGACGGGAAGGTGTTGTTCAGCTTCGATCTGGCCTTCGGCGGCGTTTTCCGCCTCCAGAACGTGCCGCAAGAAAGCCTGCATCCCGTCGTGATGATCGAATGCCCGCGGCTGCTGTTCCCGTTTTCGCGCGAGATCGTCGCGGCGGCGGTTCGCAATGGCGGATTTCCGCCGCTGTTGCTCGATCCGGTCGATTTTGTCGCTTTGTATCGGCAGAAGCTGGCGCAGCAGCCTGCTCAGGGAAGCGCGACCCCAGCCTGATCGGGAGCTGCCTGCTCTATCGCGGCGATACTCATCGGCACGGCGTCTTCCGGCAGGATGATGGAACGATAGCCGTTCCAGAGCGGCGCATCGCCGAGCGTGGCGATAAAGCTGCGGTGCGCGCCGAGTTCCTCTTGCGTCAGCCGCGCCGCCAACGGCTGCGGACGCACGCGGGAGGCCGCGATCTGATGCCGCGTGCGATCCAGCTCCGCACCGTTTTCCACCAGGATGAGCGTGGCCTGCCGCGCATCGATCAGCTCGATATAGACCTCGGCCAGCAGCTCGGCATCAAGCAGGGCTCCGTGCTTGGTGCGGCGCGACGCATCGATGCGATAGCGCAGACAAAGATCATCGAGCCGGTTAGAGCCGCCCGGATATTTCCGCCGCGCCAACAACAACGTGTCCACCATTCGGGTGCGTTCGAGCAACGGCCGCTCGGCGCGCTCGAGCTCGGCATTGAGGAAGCCCATATCGAAGGCGGCGTTGTGGATCACCAGCGGCGCGTCGCCCAAAAAAGTCAGCAGATCGTCGGCGATCTCATGAAAGCGCGGCTTGTCCCTCAGCATCTCCAGCGAGATGCCATGCACCCGGAAAGCCTCTTCCGGAATCTCGCGCTCGGGGTGAACGTAATGATGGAAGACCTGGCCTGTGGGGATGCGGTTGAGCAACTCGATGCAGCCGATCTCGATTAGCCGATGGCCCTGATAGGGATCCAGCCCTGTCGTCTCGGTATCGAGCACTATCTCGCGCATCGCGACTGCCTTAAATCCATCTCGGGGGAGAGAGGTGAGCGAATCACCGTCGCCGTTTAGGCATATTAGCAACTTGGCGAAGAATGTCCGCCACTTGCGCGCGCGCGGCATCGAAACCCTGCGACGTATCCACCACAAAATCAGCGTGGGCGCGCTTTTCAGCATCGGGAAGCTG
>JAXDOO010000024.1:0-12525 GCA_034668865.1 Alphaproteobacteria bacterium | reverse complement strand
AGATGGACCGCTGGTCGATCGTCACCACGCTCAACTATCTGCCGCATGACAACGAGGTCGAGATCGTGCTGGCGAAGGCCAAGCACTACCGCACCGAGGAAGGCCGCGACATCGTCAGCAAGATGGTTCGCGTCGCCGATCTCACGCGCAACGCCTTCATGAACGGCGATATATCCACCGTGATGAGCCCGCGCACGGTGATCACCTGGGCGGAGAATTCCGACATCTTCAAGGACATCGGCTTCGGCTTCCGCCTGACCTTCCTGAACAAGTGCGACGAGCTCGAGCGCCCGATCGTAGCGGAGTTCTATCAGCGCTCTTTTGGGCAAGAGCTGCCGGAATCGTCGGTCAACGTCGCGCTGTCCTAGTCGTCCAACAGGAAGCCGCTAAGCATGGCCTCCAATCAGAAGCCAAAGCCTTCGTCGAAGGGATCACCGACCGAGCCGTTCAAGCGCGCGGTCGCCGCTTGCCTACGAGCGATCGCCAAAAAGCCCGGCGTCGACGTCAGCTTCGCGGCGGAGCGGCCGGGCCTCGCGGGCTTAAAGGCGCGACTGCCGGAACCGGCCCGCAAGCTGACGCAGCACGAAGCCGCCATCGTACGAGGGCATGCCGATGCCATGGCGTTGCGGCTAGCCTGTCATGATCCCGCCGTGCACCGCCGCATTCAGCCGGGCGGGCAGCAGGCGCGTGCGGTGTTCGAGGCAGTAGAGCAGGCGCGCGTCGAAGCCATCGGCGCCCGGCGCATGGAAGGCGTGGCGCAAAATCTTTCCGCCATGCTCGATGACCGTTTTCACCGCGGCAAGGCGGGCGAGGTCACCGACCGCGCCGATGCGCCGCTCGAGGACGCGCTCGCCATGCTGGTGCGGGAACGGTTGACCGGTCTTGCCCCGCCGCCGGCGGCCAAGCCCCTGGTGGATCTGTGGCGGCCGCTGATCGAAGAACGCGCGGGCAAAAACCTCGCCCGCCTGGAACGACTGGTGGAAGACCAGCGCCGCTTCGGCGATGCCATCCACGATCTGCTCGATAATCTGGACATGGGCGAGGATCGCAGCGAGAGCGAAGGCGACGAGGAGGAAGACAGCGAGGAACAACGCAGCAAGAAGGACCAAGACGGCGAGGACGGCGAGAACAAGGAATCCGAAGAAGCCGAACGCATGCGCGCGGAAGAGGCGGAATCCTCCAGTGAAGATCAGCCGGATGAAGCCGCCGAGGGGGCGGAGGCATCCACCTCCGATCTGATGGACGACACCGAGGGCGAGGACGGTGAGGAAGCGGCGCAGCCATGGCGTCACCGCGCGGGCCAAAACGAGCCGCGCGGGCCCGATTACCGGCCGTTTACGACCCGCTTCGACGAGGTGGTGCCGGCGGAGCAGCTTTGCGATGCGGACGAGCTCGATCGCCTGCGTGCCTATCTCGACAAGCAATTGTCCAGCCTGCAAGGCGTCGTCGCCCGCTTGGCCAACCGGCTGCAACGGCGCCTGATGGCGCAGCAAAATCGCGCCTGGGAATTCGATCTGGAGGAGGGCGTGCTCGACGCCTCACGGCTGTCGCGCATCATCATCGACCCGATGCATCCGCTCTCGTTTAAGCACGAGAAAGAAACCAATTTCCGTGACACCGTGGTGACATTGCTGCTGGACAATTCCGGTTCCATGCGCGGCCGTCCGATCACGGTGGCCGCAACCTGCGCCGATATTCTGGCGCGCACACTGGAGCGCTGCGGGGTGAAAGTGGAAATCCTGGGCTTCACGACGCGGGCCTGGAAGGGTGGACAGTCGCGCGAGAACTGGCTCGCCGCCAACAAGCCGGCCAATCCCGGCCGGCTGAACGACCTGCGCCACATCATCTATAAATCCGCCGACGCGCCCTGGCGTCGAGCACGCAAGAATCTCGGGTTGATGATGCGCGAAGGCCTGTTGAAGGAGAATATCGACGGCGAGGCGCTGGATTGGGCGCATAAGCGGCTGTTGGCGCGCTCCGAGCAGCGCAAGATTTTGATGATGATTTCGGACGGCGCGCCGGTGGACGATTCGACGTTGTCGGTCAATCCGGGCAATTATCTCGAGCGCCATCTGCGCTGGGTGATCAACGAGATCGAAACGCGCTCGCCGGTCGAACTTATCGCCATCGGGATTGGTCACGACGTGACGCGCTACTACCGCCGCGCCGTCACCATTGTGGACGCCGAGGAGCTCGGCGGCGCGATGACCGAAAAACTGGCGGAATTGTTTGACGAACATGCTGCCGAGGCGCCGTGGCGGCCGCCCGTGCGCAAGCCGGACATCTGGTCGCGGAAATCCGCCACCTTCCTTGATCCGACCAAGCATTGACGCAAGCCTAAATCGGGGAGGGGCATCGTGGGGCGTTTCTCCCAGCCGGCTTTCGATTTGACCCGACCGTTCCTGATCGCAGCTGCGATCCTGCTTTTGGCTGCACCCGCGCTGGCGCAAGGCCGGGTCGAAATCAATACCACCCCGATCAGCTATTTCGATCATCGCGACCATGAGCTTCGCCACTTCGGCAAGCTGGAGTTTCGCGGCGGATTGCAACTGACCTCACCATCGAGAGAATTCGGCGGCCTCTCCGCCCTGCGGATGCAGCCGGATGGCGGCGGCTTCATAGCGGTGACCGATACCGGGCGTTGGCTGCGCAGCCGCCTTGTCTATTCCGGCTCGGCACCAAGCGGTATCGCCGAGCCGGAGATGGCGCCGATGCTCGGTGCGGATGGCAAGGCTCTGGTCGCGCGCGGATGGTTCGATACCGAAGCGATCGCGGAGGATGCCGGCACGATCTATATCGGCATTGAGCGTGTGCATCGCATCGTGAAATACGATTTCGCCAAGAATGGCTTCCAGGCGCGCGGTGCGCCGATCCCGGTTCCGCCTGAGTTCAAGGGCATGCCGTCGAATAAAGGTATTGAGGCTCTGGCATTCGTGCCGAAGGGATTGCCGCTCGCCGGCACCCTCATCGTGATCACCGAGGCGGCCCTCGACGCGTCGGGAAACGTCAGGGCTTTTTTGCTCGGCGGTCCGAGTCCCGGTGCTTTCTCCATAAAGCGCGCCGACGATTTCGATGTGACTGATTGCGCGTTGCTTGCGGGCGGCGATCTCTTGCTGCTGGAGCGCCGCAGTTCCTGGCTGCGCAGTGCCGTGCGCATCCGCCGAATTGCGGCTGCCGATCTGCGCCCTGGCGCGCTCGCTGATGCAAGCGTGATTTTCCACGCCGACTTGGGGCAGCAGATTGACAACTTCGAGGGCCTCGGGGTGCATCGCACAGCGTCGGGCGAGACCGTGCTCACCCTCGTCTCCGACGACAATTTCTCGCCCCTGCAGCGGACGCTGCTGATGCAGTTCACGCTGACGGGCGAATGAAAATGGCCGGGGCAGAAGCCCGGCCATGGAAACACCGAAGAGCTGTGAAGCTTAGCCGGCCGTTGGTTCGGTGGCGGCTGCGCGCTTCTTCTGTACTTGGCGCTTCAACTCGAGCGCGCGCGGCGAGAGTTGGTCGGCCTTTGCCTTGAGCAGGAAGGCATCGAGCCCGCCGCGATGGTCCACCGTCTTCACGGCGTTGGCGGAAATCCGCAGGCGAACACGCCGGCCGAGAACTTCCGATGCCAAAGTGACATTGCAGAGGTTCGGCAGGAACCGCCGCTTGGTCTTATGGTTGGAATGGCTGACCTTGTGCCCAACCTGAGGACCCTTGCCGGTCAATTCGCATCGCTGCGACATGGCTAAACCTCGAAATCCGTGGCCCGCGCCGGATGCGCCTGGCCAGTGTTTATCGTTTTGCGAGAGCAGGCGAACGTATAAGGGACGGCGGCTAAAGGCGTCAAGCCAAGCCTTGCACTCCAGCAGGCGCTTCATAGAAACGACGTATTCCCCGCCGAGACCACCACTAGGCAATCTGTTGTTAAGCCCGGCATTTGCGGCTGTTACGGCTCATTCGAGGCTGCCGTGTTATGCTACGCGCGGGAGCCTGCCATGATGCCGTGCACCGGGCAAAAAGGACTGCATTTCGTGCTGCCAATCTGGCTCGATTTACGACGCCTGCTGCAAGTTACCGCTGCCGGGCTGATCGTGTTTGCCTGCGCGGCCCCCGCCCATGCGCAAGCCAAGCTCGACGGGCGCTATACCGCTTCGCTGGGCGGAGTCACCATAGGCCGCGGAGCCTGGGTGATCGATTTCCGGGACGACCAATACACCGCGGCGGCCAGCGGGATGGCTACCGGCTTGCTGAAGCTCTTCGCGGGCGGCACAGGCAGCACGGTGTCACGCGGCAATGTCGCCAATGGTCAGCCGGTGCCCCGCAGCTATGCCGCGACCATGACCGCCAACAAGAAAAAGGACGAGGTGGAGATCGAGCTCGAGAACGGAGCCGTAAAGGATTACACGGTCAAGCCGCCCTTGCCGCCCGATCCGGAACGCGTGCCGATCACCGAGGCCCATCGCCGCGGCGTCACCGACCCGATGACGGCCTCGCTGATACGAGCCGCGGGCGGCGCCGATCCGATAACGCGGGAAACCTGCCAGCGCTCGACTTCGATTTTCGATGGTCGCATGCGCTACGACCTACGTCTTGCTTTCAAGCGTATGGACAAGGTGAAGGCGGAGAAGGGTTACCAGGGTCCGGTGGTGGTTTGTTCGGTCGCTTTCACGCCGCTGGCCGGCCATATCCCCACCCGCCCGGTGATTCAGTACCTGACCTCGATGCAGGATACGGAGGTGTGGCTCGCGCCGCTAGCCGGCACGCGCATCCTGGTGCCCTTCCGCATCTCGGTGCCGACGCCGGTCGGCGACGCAGTGGTGGAGGCGACGCAATTCGTAGTGACTCCGGCGCCACGTGTGACGCCCACCAATGCCAAGGCGCTGTGACTTCGCCCTTGACTCTCAAGCTCAGGCAGGCATTCCGCTCTTAATCTTTTTGGCTTGATCGTGACGGCTCCAAAACCGGGATTTCCCCTCATGTTGTGGAAGGCTGGAGGCCAAGCGCTAGATGTCGCGGTGAACGGAATCTGATTCACCTCTGAGTACCGATTCGGCCGCGATTCGTTCGAGACTCGTTCTACACTTAAAGGCCGGCGCTTCCGGGCGTTGCATTGTGATACAGAAACGCCGGGCGCGTTCAGCAAGCGGGCCCGGTTTTGCGGAAAACGATAAAGCTTGCGCAGATTTCGTATGATGTTATCTGCGCTACGCGCTTAACCCTATAAAAAAGGGGGGGTTCTCCACGCGAGCCGGATTCACTTCGCTTGAAAAGTCCTAGCGGACCGAAGCTCCTTCCCTTCAGCCCGGACGATCGATGACCATCTCTTTTTCTTCCCCTGCCACCCGCGATCCGCGCGCGCGGGGTGCCGGCGTCACCGCCGTTCTCGGCCCGACCAACACCGGCAAGACGCATCTCGCGATCGAACGGATGGTCGCGCATTCTTCCGGCGTCATCGGGCTGCCGCTTCGGCTGCTGGCGCGCGAGGTTTACAATAAAGTCGTCGACCGCGTCGGCGCCGAGTCAGTTGCACTCATCACCGGCGAAGAGAAAATCAAGCCGCAAAATCCGCGCTACTGGGTCTCCACGGTCGAGGCCATGCCGCGCGACCTCGACGTCGCATTCCTGGCGGTCGATGAGGTGCAGCTCGGCGCGGATCTCGAGCGCGGCCATGTATTCACCGATCGCATGCTCAATCGCCGCGCGCGTGAGGAAACGCTGGTGCTGGGCGCCGCGACCATGCGGCCGATGATCGAGAAGCTGCTGCCCGGCGCACACATCCTAAGCCGGCCGCGCATGTCGCAGCTCACTTTCGCGGGCGAGAAGAAGATCACGCGGCTGCCACGCCGTTCCGCCATCGTGGCATTTTCGGCCGAGGAAGTTTACGCCATCGCCGAGCTGATCCGGCGCCAACGCGGCGGTGCCGCGGTGGTGCTGGGCGCGCTCTCGCCGCGTACGCGCAACGCCCAGGTGGCGCTCTATCAATCCGGCGACGTGGATTATCTCATCGCCACGGATGCCATCGGCATGGGACTTAATCTCGACGTCGATCATGTCGCTTTTGCTTCGGACCGGAAATTCGATGGCTATCAATATCGCCGGCTCAACCCGGCTGAGCTAGCGCAGATCGCCGGCCGTGCCGGCCGTGCCACGCGCGACGGCACCTTTGGCACCACGGGGCGCTGCCCGCCGTTTGAGCAGGAACTCGTGCAGGCGCTGGAGAGTCACAGTTTCGAACCCGTTCGGCTGCTGCAATGGCGCAATACGGATCTGGATTTCGCCTCGCTCGGCGCGCTGCAAGTCTCGCTGGCGGTAACGCCGAAGGAGCCCGGGCTCACGCGCGCGCCGATTGGCGAGGACATCCTCGTGCTGGAACATGCCGCGCGCGACGAAAGCGTCCGTGCGGTGGCAAAAACGCGCAACGCCGTCGAACGGTTGTGGGACGTTTGCCAGGTCCCCGACTATCGCAAGATCGCGCCGGCGACCCACGCGGAACTTGCCGTCACGCTCTATGGTTTTTTGATGCGAGAGGGAAACGTGTCGACCGATTGGTTCGCTCGCCAGGTGGCACTGGCCGACCACACCGACGGCGGCATCGATGCTCTTTCCAACCGCATCGCCCATGTCAGGACGTGGACTTTTGTCGCAAACCGTCCCGACTGGCTTGCCGATCCGGAGCAATGGCAGGGTGTCACACGCGCGGTAGAAGTTAAGCTGTCTGACGCGCTGCACGAACGTCTGGCGGAACGTTTCGTCGACCGCCGCACCAGCGTGTTGATGCGGCGGTTGAAGGAAAGCACGATGCTGGAGACGGAAATCGGAAAGACGGGCGAGGTCGTGGTCGAAGGCCACGTCATCGGCCGGCTTGATGGTTTCGTCTTCGCCGCCGCGCCCTCCGCCGGAAGCTCGGAAGCCAAGGCGCTGCAGGCCACAGCTCAAAAAGCGCTGGCCGGAGAGATTGATGCCCGCGCCACGCGGCTTTCGCAGGCGCCTGACGAGCAATTCGTGCTCACAGCCGACGGCGCTATCCGTTGGCAGGGCGATGCAGTCGGCAAGCTCCTTGCGGCCGAAGAGGTGCTGCGCCCGCGCGTGCGCGTGATCGCCGACGAGCAGCTCACAGGCGCTTCGCGCGATATGGTGCAGGCACGCCTCGATCTGTGGCTGAAGAGCCATATCGAAAAAGTACTCGCGCCGCTGTTCGCTTTGTCGGCGGCGGAGGACGTCACCGGCATGGCGCGCGGTGTCGCCTTTCAGCTGGTCGAGGCGCTCGGCGTACTGGAGCGGCAGAAGGTCGCGGATGACGTAAAGGGACTCGATCAGCCCGCGCGCGCAACCCTGCGCAAATACGGGATGCGTTTTGGTGCCTATCACATTTATCTGCCCAATCTGCTGAAGCCGGCGCCGCGCATTCTTGCCGCGCAACTATGGGCGCTGAAGCATGCCGCGCCTGATGCCAGGGGTCTCGACGAATTGCGTGCGCTTGCTTCCGGCGGGCGCACCTCCATCCCGACCGACAAGGAGATCGCCCGGCCGCTTTATCGCACCGTCGGCTATCGCGTCTGCGGCGAGCGCGCGGTGCGCGTCGACATTCTGGAGCGGCTGGCCGATCTCATCCGGCCGGCGCTGAGCTGGCGCGAGGGCTCGCCGATTCCAAAACCGTCCGGCGCAGTGGAAGGCGGCGGCTTCACGGTGACGCCGGCGATGACCTCGCTTACCGGCGCTTCCGGTGAAGACTTTGCCTCGGTGCTGCGCTCGCTCGGCTATCGTGCAGAGCGGCGGCCGAAACCGGCGGAGACCGCTGCGCCGGCAACTCCGGCGGTCGAGGCGGTCGCCAGCGTGCCGGAAGCTGGCGAAGGCGCGGAAAACCCACCCGGCCCGGCGGGCGACACTGCGCCGGTGCTGGAGGCCGCGTCTGCCCCCGAGCCTGAATTGCTGCCCGCCACCGAAGCGCCGCCCACCGAGCCGGCAGCGCCGGAGGCCATTCCGACCGCCACGGTCGCCGCGGAAGCCGCGCCCGCTGCTGTCGCCGCCGACGAGCAGGCCTTCATCGAGGTCTGGCGCCCGGGACGTCCGTCCGAGCGGCCGCGTCATGGCAAGCCGCGCCGCGAGCGCCGTCCGGAACAGGCTGCGGCCGCAGGCGAGGCCGCCAAAGTGGCACCCGTGCCGCCGGAAGGCGTCGCCGCCGAAGGCGCCGAACCGGCGCCGCAACAGCCGCGCAAGCCGCGCCCGCAGCGTCATCGCCATGAAAACAAGGACAAGGAGCGTTCCGGGCAGGGCCGGCCGCCGCGGCGCGAAAGCCAGCGGGATCGCGGCGCATTCG
Source organism: Alphaproteobacteria bacterium (assembly GCA_034668865.1). Taxonomy (GTDB): domain Bacteria; phylum Pseudomonadota; class Alphaproteobacteria; order Rhizobiales; family Xanthobacteraceae; genus CANKHA01. The sequence goes on along the minus strand of JAXDOO010000024.1, from coordinate 4,223 downwards.
CCAAACCACGGCCGCAGGAGCGCCGCGAGAAAGTTGCGGATCCGAATTCGCCTTTCGCCAAGCTCGCGGCATTGAAGGCGCAACTCGAAGCCGACACTAAGGAGCGGCGCTGAGCCGCTTGATGATTGGATCGCCAGCGCATCGATAAGTGGCTGTGGCATGCGCGGGTGGTGCGCACACGTAGCGCTGCCGCCGAACTTGTCACTTCCGGACTGGTCCGACTCAACCGGGAGCGCGTCACCGCGCCAAGCCGGCCGGTGCGGGCCGATGACGTGATCACAGTCGCGCTCGATCGGCAGGTGCGGATCATGAAAGTGGTGAGCTTTGCGGAGCGGCGGGGCGGTTCCGAGGCGGGGCGGGTGCTTTATGCGGATCTCACTCCGCTACCGCCGCCGCGCGACGAATCACCCAAGGTCGCCGCCCGCGAGGCCGGGTCGGGCCGGCCGACCAAACGCGACCGGCGCGCCATCGACCGCCTGCTGCCGGACGAGGATGAATGAGGGCGCAGCCTTCCCTTGCGCCCTATCGATCGCTGGGTTAGGCCACGGCTATCGCCGCCTCACGCTATGTGAGTTACCGATGCCTTACGTCGTCAATGAAAACTGCATTAAATGCAAATACATGGACTGCGTGGAGGTATGTCCGGTGGACTGTTTCTACGAAGGCGAGAATATGCTCGTCATCCACCCCGATGAATGCATCGATTGCGGCGTCTGCGAGCCCGAATGCCCGGTCGATGCGATCAAGCCCGATACCGAGCCCGGTCACGAAAAATGGGCGGGCTTGAACGCCGAATTTGCGAAAATCTGGCCGAACATTACCACCAAGAAAGAGCCGCCGGCGGATGCCAAAGAGTGGGACGGCAAGTCGGATAAGGAAAAATATTTTTCTCCAAACCCTGGCCCCGGTGACTGAATCATTAGGGCCCCAATTGGCAGTATTAAACCTGGGTCAAAGCGTGACCTGCGCCTGCCGGAACCAGCCGCGCTGTCTGCGATTTTAACCAAGGCACCTATTTACTGGTGACGAATACGTGAATTGCAGCTGTCTAACTCCATAACGCTTTGATTTTTGGAGAAAATGTGCTATATAGGCGCAATATAAGAAAACCCGCAGCAGAGCCTCCTTTTGGGGGCCTATTTTTTCGCTGTGCCCCGAGGCGTCTAAGTTGAGGGCGTGGAACCCACGCAAAGGCAGTGGCAGCAAAATCGCGTCGACGAGTGAAAAAACCCTCCGTAGGGGTTAATCGGAGAAAAAAATCCTCCACCCCCGTGCGTCAAGCCAAGAAGAAGTCAGCCGGTGCGAGCCGGCGGACACCGCAAGCTGCACGCGGCACCGCCCGCCGTGCCGCTCCCGTGGCCAAATCGGTCGTGCGCAAGCCCGCCGGTGAAGGAGCAATTCCTGGGATGACCAGCAAGAAGACGACACAACGCCAAGGCTTCAAGACCAGCGAATTCATTGTCTATCCGGCCCACGGGGTTGGCCAGATTGTTTCCATTGAGGAACAGGAAGTCGCGGGCGCCAAGCTCGAACTGTTCGTCATCAATTTTATCAAGGACAAGATGACCTTGCGGGTTCCGACCGCCAAGATCGTCAGCGTCGGCATGCGCAAGCTCGCCGAAGGCCCGATGGTCAAGCGCGCGTTGGAAACTTTGAAGGGCCGCGCCCGCATCAAGCGTACCATGTGGTCGCGCCGCGCCCAGGAATACGAGGCAAAGATCAACTCGGGCGACATCGTCGCCATCGCCGAGGTGGTCCGCGACCTGTTCCGTTCGGAATCGCAGCCCGAGCAGTCCTACAGCGAGCGGCAGCTCTATGAGGCAGCGCTCGACCGCCTGTCGCGCGAAATCGCGGCGGTGCAGCGCGTGACCGAGACCGAAGCGGTGAAGGAGATCGAAGCCGCTCTCGCCAAGGGCCCGCGCCGCGGACCGAAAACGGCTGAAGACGAAGCCTCGGTTGAGGAGGAGGCGGCGTAAGCCGATATCTTCCACTGAAGTCGCAAAGCCCGGCAGTGATGCCGGGCTTTTTGCTTTTGCGCCCCAAGGGCCGGGGCATTAGCATTTGCCGGGGCCAAACCAAGAGGGCGCCATGACAACTCGCATGATCAGCCGATCGGTTCTTGGCGTAGCGCTGGTGCTTTCAACCGCGGTGGCGGTCCCGCTCGGCGCCTTCGCGCAGACCGCCGGCCGCACCATCACCATCGTGGTGCCGTTCACCCCCGGCACCGGTCCCGACATCCTGGCTCGCACCATCGGCGAAGAAATCCAGCGGCGCTGGAACCAACCGGTCGTCGTCGATAATAAACCCGGCGCCAGCGGCAATATCGGCACCCAGATCGTCGCCCGCGCCGCGCCTGACGGCCATACCTTGCTGATGACCTCGAATCCGTTCACGGCCAATATCAGCCTGCTGAAGGACGTGTCCTACGACCCCATCAAGAGCTTTGCGCCGATCGTAGCGCCTGGTTACGGCGTGCTGGCGCTGGCGGTGCATCCATCGCTGCCGGTGACGTCGACAAAGGAATTCATCGATTACGCAAAAGCGCGGCCGAATGAGATCGATTACGGTTCGCCGGGTGTCGGCACGCCGCATCATCTCGCGATGGAATTGTTCAAGCTGTCCACCAAGGTCGATGTGCGGCACATCCCCTATCGCGGCTCAGCGGGCGCAGTCACCGATTTACTTGGCGGGCACGTCAAAGCCGGCTTCATGGCGGTGCATCTGGCGCTGCCGCTTGTACAAGGCAATCAGATACGGCTGCTCGGCGTCGCCAGCCTCGAGCGCGCCAAGGTCGCACCTGATCTGCCGACGCTCGACGCGCAAGGCATCACCGGTTTCGAAGTCAATCTCTGGTATGGATTGCTGGCGCCCGCCGGAACGCCGCGCGAGGTCATCCTGCGCTACAACGCGGTAGTGAACGACATCCTGCAGCAGCCTAAGACGGTGGAAGCCTTGGCCAAGCAGGGATTGACCGTGGCGGGCGGCACGCCGGAGCAATTCGGCCAGTTCATCGCCACCGACCTCGCCCGATGGCAGAAGGTTGTGAAAGAGGCGGGCATCAGCGCCCAGTGATGCAAAACACAGGTTTCACAGCGGCGCACAACGGTCCGCGCCGCTCACAAATGCTGGCATTCCAGCGTGCAGACCACGCCGTCGGCGGTGTATTCCAGCGATGCGCTGCCGCCCACTTGCGCGGCGAAGGCTTGCTCGATCAGTAGGCTGCCGAAGCCCTTGCGCACTGCGGGCTGCGCGGGAGGTCCGCCGCTTTCCTTCCAGGTCAGCCGCAGGCGATTGCTTGCGAGCAGTTCCCACCCAACCATGATCCGGCCGGTGCCGTTCGCCAGCGCGCCGTATTTCGCTGCGTTAGTCGCCAGTTCGTGCAGCACCATCGACAGCATCAAGGCGGGGCTGGGCGCCAGCCGCACCGGCGGCCCGGACACGCGCAGGCGTTCGGGCTGGCTCATTGCGTAGGGCTCGAGCACGCTGTCGACAATTTCGCGCAGTTCCGCGCTTTCCCATTTCTCTTCGCTCAGAATGTTGTGGGCGCGGCCGAGCGAGGCCAATCTCGCCTCGAATTTGCGGCGGGCGTCGCCGGTCTTTACCGAGGAGCGGAAAGTCTGCGACGCGATCGATTGCACCGTCGCCAGCGTATTCTTCACCCGATGATTCAATTCGTTGATCAACAACCCGTGCAGCATCTCGCCGCGCGCGATGCGCGCCGCCATCCCGATGGCGAAAGCGAGGCCGATCCCAAGCATGATAAATCCAACCGCCGCGGCGAATGCGAGCTCCCGCCACAGCGGGGCCGTGAGCGTGGCGACGGGAATGCCCGCCGCTACTGTCCAGCCGGTGAGTGGTGAGCGGGTAAAGGCGGTGAGAAGCTCCACCCCTTCCAGCGAATAGGTAGTCAGCTTGCCTTCGTTCTGCGAAAGAAGGGCAGGCAACAGCGTGGGCGAAGCCTTCAATCCTATGGTCTGCTGCGGATTCGGCACGCGCGCCAGATTCGTGCCCGTCCGATCGAAGATCGACATGGTCCAATCGTTGGTCGGGCGCTGGCGCTGGATGATGTGCTGGAACATTTCGAGCGGAGGATCGAAGGCGACCTCGTACGCAACGTTGCCGCCGCGGATGACCGGCACGCTCACGGTCACGATGCCTGTTCCGGAGACGCTGCCGATGAAAAGGTTGGAATAGGCCGGCTGACCCGTCCGGAACACCGCCTC
>JAXDOO010000023.1:0-3011 GCA_034668865.1 Alphaproteobacteria bacterium | reverse complement strand
CGAACACTGCTGAACTTGCTAGCCGTGAGCGGTGTAGTGAGCGATCCGTCCGGATGATATTGGGTCTTGCTTTTCTCAGTCCCAGTATCACGAAGGCGGCGGTGGATGGCTCCTTGCCTCGCGGGATCGGAATTACGCAGCTGACGAACGCGCCGGCGGATTGGCGAAGGCAATCGCGCCAATGCTGAGTTGCCTTTGGTTTATCGAGACGTACGTCGGAAACTTAGGTAACTTCACACTATGAGCTATATCGGTATTCAGAGCTGAACGTTGGGTTTGGGCACCAGCGATAGTCCGCTTCATGACTTTGAAATCTTGGCACCGGCCGCGCGCCCAAGAGCCAGGCCGTAGGGCCAGGGCAGTCGCATGATCCCGGGCGATGAACTTTCGATGGGCTTCAGTCGAAGGAGGCTACTCCAGTTCATAGCCGCTGCGGGTGCGGCGACGCTCGGCTCCCCGCGCCCGGCATGGTCTCAGCAAACATCGGTCCTTACGCGACCCATACCGTCGAGCGGCGAATCCTTGCCGCTCGTGGGACTGGGCACCTGGATCACATTCAATGTCGGCAACGACGCCGTCGCCCGGGATGCGTGCGCGGAGGTGGTGCGCGCTTTTTTCAGCGCGGGCGGTCGCCTGATCGACTCGTCGCCGATGTATGGCTCGTCACAACCCGTAGTCGGATACAGCCTGAAGAAGCTTGGCGAGCCTTCGGCAGTTTTCTCCGCTGACAAGGTCTGGATCTCGTCGGGCAGCCGCGGCCCAAGTCAGATCGAAGCCTCTCGTCAGTATTGGGGCGTACCAAGATTCAATCTGCTGCAGGTCCACAATCTCCTCTCCTGGGAGGAGCATCTGCGGACGCTCTTTGCAATGAAGGCCGCAGGGCAGGTTCGCTACGTTGGGATCACGACGTCCGAAGGGCGGCGTCACGGCGACGTGGAGAAGATCATGCGGTCACAACCGCTCGACTTCGTCCAGGTGACCTACAACATCCTCGATCGAAAAGTGGAGGATCGCATTCTGCCGCTGGCGCGCGACCGTGGCATCGGTGTCATCATCAACCGGCCGTTCCGCGAGGGCGAACTGATCAAGAAGATCGAGCGCCGTCCCTTGCCTAGCTGGGCGGCAGAGATCGACTGCGCGAACTGGGCCCAGTTCATTCTCAAGTTCATCATCTCGCACCCGGCTGTGACCTGCGCCATTCCGGCGACCACGCGCGTGGATCATGTGCAGGAGAACATGAGTGCTGCGCGCGGCCGGCTACCAGATGAAGCCATGCGCGCACGCATGATCGCGCACGTCGAGAAGCTTTGATGTCCGAATGGTGGACCTATTCGCTATCGGACTTCCTGCTCTTTTCGCCACGCACATATTACCGGCTGTTCGAGCTCTACAACCTCGCAATCTGGCCAGCACAGATCGGGGCACTGATCCTGGGTGTGGCCATAGTTGCGCTACTGCTCAGAGGCGACAGTAGGCAAGGACGAGCTGTTGCCGCGATCCTAGCCGGCTGCTGGCTGTGGGTCGCGTGGGCCTATCTTCTCGTCCGGTATGACACGATCAACTGGGCTGCGCGCTATTTCGCGAGCGGCTTTGTCATCGAGGTGCTGCTTCTGATCTGGACCGGTCTTATTCGCAACCGGCTCGTCTTCCGTCCGTGTGCCGACGTGGTGAGCAAGATAGGGCTTGGCATTTTCCTGTTTGCACTATGTATTCAGCCGCTAATAGGCCCACTCATCGGGCGACCCTGGTCGCAGGTTGAACTCTTCGGTATCGCGCCCGATCCGACCGCTGTCGGGACGCTCGGTGTTCTGCTCACGGCCAATCGTTCCGTTTGGACACTCCTCCTCGTCCCGCTGCTGTGGTGCGCGATTAGCGGAGCCACACTCTTGACCATGCAATCCATGGAAGCCTTCATCATGCTTGGCCTAGCTGCTTTGGTCATCATCCTGGCCGTTTGCCAGGCGACGTCGCGGCCAGTGCGATGGGGCCGCGGGTCTCCCAGCGTGACGGATTGACTTCTCGCTGTAGTTGCCGAAGCTAGCCCAACAGTACCGGGGCAACTCCATCGCGGGCGTATGTCGATTTCGGTTAGTAGCGTCGCGGAACGCATCCTTGAACTGTTGCCTCGTGATGGGACGCCAGTTCTAAACCGAGTCATGCGCGTCATGCTGGCGCGCAATCTCGCTAAGCCAATCCCTGCCGATCTGTACACAAAGGCGTGCGACGAGCTTGTCCGACAAGGAACGATAGGCAGGTCGCGGGGCCAGAGCGGAAGCATCTTCTTCGCCGCGAAGGAACCTCTCGCCGAAACGAGCCCTCGGGAAGAGAGTCCCGATGTCTGGTCCGAAGCCAAGCTCATGGAGCCGCTGCGACGCTTTCTGGACGGACCATTCAGAGAGGGTCTGAACCTCCCCAAAAACAGCTTCTGCGTGGTGCAGGATACGTCAGTGATGGGGCCAGCGCGGGGACGCTGGGCGCGTCCCGACTTCATCCTTGTTAGTGCTATGCACTTCAAGCTCTTGCCGGGCTCGCAGATCGACGTTCACAGCTTCGAGCTGAAGAGCGAGACCGGCGCGAGTGACCTCGCCGTGTACGAGGCGCTGGCGCAAACTCGCTTCACCCATTTCGGGCACTTGGTGTGGCACTTACCGAAAGGCTCGAAAGCCGAGGTTCCGAAACCTCCGAACGGAACCGGGTGGTAATATGCTCCGATTCGCAGTCCGGAGGCGTTTAGATGTCGATACGGGGCGTAGACGACGAGGGCCTGAAGGCGGTCCTCAACGCGAACCTAACGCCGTCGGATTCGATCAAAACGCCTGAGCGCCTATTCGGTCGCGCAAAAACGCTACGTACGATCGACCGAGCGTTCGCCTCTCCTGGTCGGCAAATTTTCATCTACGGCGACCGTGGCGTCGGCAAAACATCGTTGGCGCTGACGGCGGCGTTCATGCACACCGGCGTGGAAAATGTGCCGATCTACGTGATGTGCGGGAAGACAAACAACTTCGGCC
>JAXDOO010000022.1:0-4126 GCA_034668865.1 Alphaproteobacteria bacterium | reverse complement strand
TAAAACTTTCCTTCTTCGCCTTCGGAATCCGCGTCGAGCGAAGCGCAGAAGGCGCCCTCCGGCGTTGTCATCTCGCGCACGAGCCAAGCCACTGTTTCGCGCGCCCGCCGGCGATAGAGCGGATTGCTGCCGCGCTGCCAGGCTAAGCCCAAAAGCTCCAGCAGCTGCGCATTGTCGTAGAGCATCTTCTCAAAATGCGGCACCAGCCATTTGTCGTCGACCGAATAGCGCGAGAAGCCGCCGCCGAGATGATCGTAGATGCCGCCTTCGCAGATCCGCTCCAGCGTGACGTCGACGAGATCGAAGAAACGCGCGTCGCGGCTGCGTAGTCCTGCTCGCCAAAGCATTTCGAACAGCGAGGCCTGTGGAAATTTCGGCGCGCCGCGCAGTCCGCCATTGACCGGGTCGATGGCGCCGGCGAGTTGTCGTGCGGCGGCATTCAGTTCGTCCGTGCCGAGCGTCACTTTTGCTGCCGGGCGAGCGCGCTCGGCCAGCCGGGCCATCAACGCCGTGCGGTTGTTGTCGATGACATGGCGGTCCTCGCGAAAGAGCCGCGCGACCTCTTGCAGCACGTCGACAAAAGCCGGTCGGCCGTAGCGGGACTCCTTTGGGAAATAGGTGCCGCCCCAGACAGGCTCGCCCTTCGGAGTCAGAAACATGGTGAGCGGCCAGCCGCCCTGCTCGCCGAGGTGATGCAGCGCGGCCATGTAGATCTGATCGATGTCCGGACGCTCTTCGCGATCAACTTTGATATTGACGAACAGCGCGTTCATCACCGCAGCCGTTGCCGGGTCCTCAAAGCTTTCGTGCGCCATCACATGGCACCAGTGACAAGCGGCATAGCCGACCGATAACAGGATCGGCTTCTCGCTGCGCGCGGCCTCGGCCAAAGCGTCCGGGCCCCAGGGCCACCAGGCGACCGGGTTATGCTTGTGCTGAAGGAGGTAAGGACTGGTTTCGCCGGCGAGCCGGTTTTCGGTGGTTGCGGAGGGTGATGCCATGGCCACAACATCGCCCCCGGCGCCGCGGGCGGCAAGCGTGCCTGCAACCGCGCCGGCTTTAGCCTGCTAGTGCGAAGCCTTTGAATCTTCGTCCGATGGCTCTGGCCAAGCCCGTTCCAATTTTTCGTCGCCGTGGCCGTTCTGGCTTTCTGAGACGAAGAAGCGTCGGGGCTCGTTCTTGATCATACCGAGCCAGGAAGCCGCCAAGCGCAGCCATGACGCCTTATCCGCGGCATTGCCGGCATTTTCGGCCATCCGCTGGCATTCTTGCGCGTTCCGGCGATACTCGTCCAAGATGTTCATCGCTTTACGATTTGGATGGTTTGGTCGGAAATATTAGCCGAGGAATGCAAAAGGCAACGCAAGGTTCCATCGGCAGACGCAAAAATTGTGCACCACAGAAAGAAAAAGCCCCGCCGAAGCGGGGCTTAAAGGAAGGAGCGGACGGGATTGGGGGGTAGGGGGAGTGCGACCCGCCCGCTCTGTTTGAACAACCTGTGACCGGGACTATGGTTCCGAGCGAGGAAAAGGAAAACGCACTTTTTCGTTATCGGCTTTAGGGGAAAACAAGTGCTGATACAGCGATGTTTCTTTACCGCCGGGCTGAGAAAAGCTGAACCTTCTCCCACGTTCACAGGACTGTGAACGGCCGCCGCCGGGCGCCTGTCCACTTAGACACCGCCCTCGCCTCGCCTGCCCCCGGCTTGGCCCAGCTTCGGAATCGGCGTGATTGCGATCGCAACTACCGCGGGCTCATTTTCAGGGGAATACCACCGAGATAATCGGGCTTGCTGAGCTCGACGCCGCAATGGCGCAAGATGTCGTAGGCCGTGGTCAGGTGGAAATAGAAATTCGGCAGCAGGAAGTGGTTGAGGTAATCGGCAGCTTTCATCTCGCCCTTATTCTTCGGACCGAGGGGAAAGGTAAGCTGCCGCTCCGCCGAGGCATCGATCTGTATTGCGTCAATGGACTTCACATAAGTCACTGTCTTGGCGATCCGCTCCTTGAGTTGCTCCAGCGTCTTCTCGGTGTCTTCAAAACGCGGCGGCTCGACGCCGGCGAGGCGCGACACGCCATTCTTCGCAAGGTCGGTGGCGATCTGCACCTGGCCGGCCAGCGATAACATGTCAGGGGCGAGACGCGTGTTGAGCAGCACCGCGGGGTCGATTTTCTTCGCCACCGCATAGGCGTCAGCCTTGTCGAGGAGGGCCGATAGCGCCTTGAGCCCGATCTCCAAAGCGGGGAGCGCAGCTTGCGACATCGAAAACGGCATGGGCGGACCTTTGGATTTGCGACGGTGCCGCAAAGGTGGCGTGTCGATGGGATTGCCGGAAGGGCCGAGAGGATGACAATTACCGCATGTCCCCTGCGCGCGACACTATCTTCGCCCTCTCCTCCGGCCGCCCGCCGGCCGCCATTGCGGTGGTGCGCATCTCCGGCCCGCATGCCCGGGTCGCGCTTGAGGCCTTGAGCGGACGTTTGCCGCAACCGCGGCAGGCTTCGCTTGCACGTTTGCGCGATCCCGGCAGCGGCGAAAGCCTGGATGAGGCGCTGGCCTTGTGGTTCCCCTCTCCGCGCAGCGAGACCGGCGAAGACATGGCGGAGCTGCAGCTGCATGGCGGCCGCGCCGTCATCGCGGCTGTGCTTGCAGCTTTGGGCCGTCTGCCGGGATTTCGTCCCGCGGAGGCCGGCGAATTCACCCGCCGCGCCTTTGAAAATGGGCGGCTGGATCTCACTGCCGTCGAAGGCCTGGCCGATCTGATTGGCGCTGAAACTGAAGCCCAGCGGCGGCAAGCCTATCGCCAACTCAAAGGCATGCTGGGCGACCGGGCGGAAACCTGGCGCGGGCGATTGATCCAGGCCGTGGCACTGGTGGAAGCGGGGATTGATTTTTCCGACGAGGCCGACGTGCCGGCCGAGCTGATCCGCCCTGCCCTCGACATCGCCCGCGAGTTGCATGACGAGATTAGCGCCGCCCTCGCCGAGGCCGGCCGCGGTGAACGGCTGCGCGATGGCTTGGTTGTGGCGATTGCGGGGCCGCCGAATGCCGGGAAATCCACACTGCTCAACCGGATCGCCAAGCGCGAAGCCGCGATCGTTTCTCCCTTTGCCGGTACGACCCGCGACGTGATTGAGGTGCATCTCGATCTCGGCGGCTATCCCGTGACTCTGCTCGACACCGCGGGTATGCGAGAAACAGAGGATCCCGTAGAACAGGAAGGCGTACGCCGTGCCCGGGAACGCGCGGCCGCCGCTGACCTGGTGCTTTGGATTACCGAGGCGGGTCGGCCAGTGACCGATTTTCCGCGATTTTCCGGGTCGTCAGTAACGGAAGATCTGGGAGGTCGGCCAATGGCCGATGCTGTCGCCGGCTCGCTCGGGTTGAGATCTGGTGGGCCATTGGCCGATCCCCATCGGCGTCCAACCTCTGTTTCTGGCCCCGCGGCTGAGGAGCCCCCGGTCTGGGTCATCAGGAACAAGGTCGATCTATTTTCCTTGTCAAGGAATGAAAAGCAATTCATTTCTGAGCACAAGTTCATTCCTTTAGCGGCTGCATCCGGGCTTGGGGTTGACGAGTTGCTGCAGAGGCTTACGGATTATGTCCAGCGGTTTTTCGGCCTTGAATCCGGCCTGATCACGCGCGAAAGGCATCGGTCGCTCCTCACCGCCACCAAAACCGCCTTGGCGCGGGCACTTTCCGAGAGCTCTGATCGGGATGAGCTCATCGCGGAGGAATTGAGGTTGGCCGCCCGTGCCTTGGGCCGGCTTACCGGAAAAGTCGATGTGGAGGACGTCCTCGACGTCATTTTCCGGGACTTCTGTATCGGCAAGTGAATGTTTCACGTGAAACATCGGTTTTTGCCCGCAATTCGGCGGCAGATAAAGTTGCGAAATCGGAGATCCTGATGGACGGCCGTTTTGACGTGATTGTTGTGGGGGGCGGCCATGCCGGGACCGAGGCTGCAAGCGCTGCAGCGCGCATGGGCGCCAATACGGCTCTCATCACCCACCAATTCGCGACCGTCGGTGCCATGTCTTGCAATCCGGCGATCGGCGGCCTGGGCAAGGGCCATCTGGTGCGCGAAATCGATGCCTTGGATGGCCTCATGGGCCGAGCCGCGGAT